>JAGWQR010000133.1 GCA_028869975.1 Alphaproteobacteria bacterium
GCCGATTTTCCGCGCCCAGTCACGAAGATCATCTGCTCGATCCCGGCCTCGCGCGCTTCATCGACCGCATACTGGATCAAGGGCCGGTCAACGACAGGGAGCATTTCCTTGGGCATTGCTTTGGTTGCAGGAAGAAAACGTGTGCCTAATCCGCCCACAGGGAATACGGCCTTACGAATTGGAGATTTATTCATAAATATTTTTACCTATATCGCAAATTAAATTATATCCGTAACCCCAATCCTTCATCAAATCCCAGCATGATGTTGAGATTTTGAACGGCTGCCCCTGCCGCCCCTTTTCCCAGGTTATCAAGCGCTGCGACCAGCCGGATCTGGCCAAGATCAGGGTTCTCGAACAGAAAAATATCCATCGTGTCGCGTCCGGCAGCATGTTCAACCGGCAAACTTGTCGCGGGCCAGTGCGCAATCCGACGCACAATCACGCTTTCCCCGAATGTCGCCTGATACGCCGCTCGAATATCATCCGCGCATACGCCATTCTCTAGAACCGTATCTGTTAGAGAAACGTTCACGATCATACCCCGATAGGTGTTGACTACGGCCGGCGTAAACAGCGGCGCATGGGTCAAGCCAGCATGTTTGCGCATTTCCGGGACATGCTTATGGTCGAGTGACAGGCCATAGCTGCTCCAGGCAAACGCCCTCTCCTGCCCTTCATACGCGGCAATCATGGCACGGCCTCCGCCAGAATAGCCTGACACGGCATCGCAAGCGAGACGCGCAGCCACGTCGATCAGCCCGTAGCGCAACAGAGGTGCCACCAGCGCAATGAACCCGGTTGGATAACAGCCAGGATTTGAAACAAAGCGGGCCTGCGCAACGAGCCCGCTCCCGCTGATTTCAGGAAATCCATAAGTCCAGCCGGGCGCGACCCTGTGCGCCGTCGAGGCATCTATGACGCGCGTGTGTGCATTATCAATCATTGCCACGGCCGCACGTGCGGCGTCATCAGGCAGACACAAAATAACCAAATCCGCTGAATTTATAGCATCACGGCGCGCCAGATCAGATTTTCGTTGCACTTCGTCAAGCCGGATCAGCACTAGATCGGCTCGATTCGCCAATCGCTCATGAATCTCCAGCCCAGTTGTACCGGCTGCCCCATCGATGAACACATGCGTCGTCACGCCAATCGCCTGCGCGCATATATCGCCGTGGAATATTTTGCGCTTATTCGCGCTTCAACCTGAGCTAGTGGCTCGATCACAACTTTATTGTGAAATCCGGTTGCATGAACCAGATTGGAATTATCAGCCATAACCCCGACATGGCCTGGAAAAAAGATCAGATCGCCACGCTGAGGCACTTCATCCGCTGCCAGCGTCCGCCCCAGCGCGGCCATTTGCATATCTGCATCGCGCGGCGCCGCTATGCCCGCCACCGCCAGCGCAACCTGCACCAGCCCAGAACAGTCGATGCCCGCATGACTCCGCCCCCCCCAAATATAGGGCGTATCCAGATAGGTGAGTGCAGTGGCCACATAATCAGCCTGTGGCGCAACTTTGGGTTGCGCTTGAAATGACCCCAGCCCCGCAGCGCGGACATACCCGACATAATGATCGTGCGCGCAATAGCCCCAAGCCCAGCCATCCGAAACTTCAAGAGCCATAAACGCCTCATTGTGAAGCAGTTCACTAACCATATTGTCATCTTGTTGGGCATGAGCCAGCACCGGAAGCTGCTCCGAAATAACCGAATAGGGAATCGGTCGCGCATAATGCGAACAGATATAATGCCCCGCCGTTGCAATGTCGGCCAGATCGGGACGCACAGCACTGACCCGCCGGTCGAGCGGCCTGGAAGTTTCGTGCAAACCATATGTCAGGCGTTGATGCGGCACGCCCTCCCCCTATCGCGCCCCGACAAAAAAGGCAATCCGCGCAGCTTTTCCGCTCACAGCACCGCTTATCGGCTGAGCAGCCCAAGACCCTGCAATGTCGTCTGATCGAATTTCAGCCGCATCGTCACATAAATGCCCTGCTCGGTGTAGCGCGCATCCTGATAGTCAAGATCACGGTAACCTGCGACATTATAGCCGATCGTGACATTGGTGTTCTTGACCGGCGACACCGTAATCATTGGCCCGAACGCAAAACTGAACGAGCGTCCGCCCGGATTTTCACGCACCGTGCCGCTGGCCCCCACTGCCACCATCTTGCCCAGATCGAATGTGCTGTCCAGCCCGACCGTATTGCTCCAGCCTTTCAGATCATCGCCATTGTACGCATCAAAAACATAGCGCGTGCCCCAGAAGAACGAGACTTCCGAACGGCCCAGATATTCACCATCGTCATCCTGATGCCCTTGCGGCGACCAGTTGAGCGACAGGCTGTTGACAATGCGCTTTGAAGTGACATCGCCCGAAACGCTGAGCACTTCGCCGGGGATCGGCCCCGCCTGCCCGGCAATGGCATTGCGCACCAGATCCTCGCGCACCTCCAGCTTGTCGAGCCAGGCAAAACTGCTGGTGGCCGGACGGTTGGCCCAGCTCATCGCCACGCTCATCGATCCGGTTTGCGGCCCGCCCACGGCATTGGCCTGGGTGAAGGTTACCGCCTCGCCAAAGGATTGACCATCGTTGATCTGGCGCAGCAGCGC
>JAGWQR010000134.1 GCA_028869975.1 Alphaproteobacteria bacterium
CTCGGGCCGGTTGAGCCGGACATCGGCGACGCCACCTTTGAAATCGAGAGTGACGCGCTCGGTCATAGTGCCAACCGCGCCCGCGCCGCCGCATATTCCTGGCGGAGCCGCGCCACAACGGCGGCAGCGGGCACCACCGCATCTACCGCGCCAATCCCCTGCCCGCAGCCCCAGATATCCTTCCATGCCTTCGAGCCGGTATTGAGATCGGCAAAACTCATCTTGGACGCATCCGATTCAGGGAGGTGATCGGGATCGAGCCCCGCATTCCGAATACTGGGTTTCAAATAATTACCATGCACGCCGGTAAACAGATTTGTATAGACAATATCATCGGCATGGCTCTCCACCACCATCTGCTTATAGTCGGGCACGGCCACCGCCTCTTCCGTCGCGATGAAGGCCGAGCCGATATACGCCAGATCAGCGCTGCACGCCTGCGCCGCCAGCACCGCGCCGCCATTGGCTATCGCGCCCGAGAGCGCCACCGGCCCATTAAACCACGCCCGAATCTCCTGCACCAGCGCAAAGGGCGAGAGAGTGCCAGCATGGCCCCCCGCGCCCGCCGCCACCGCGACGATCCCGTCCGCGCCTTTCTCGATCGCCTTGTGCGCGAACATGTCGTTGATGATGTCGTGGAACACAAAGCCGCCATAGCTGTGCACCGCCTCATAAACATCGGTGCGCGCGCCCAATGAACAGATCACCAGCGGCACCTGATATTTGACGAGGAGCGCCAGGTCCTCCTCCAGCCGGGGTGTCGATTTATGGACAATGAGGTTGCACGCGAACGGTGCATCGGCATCGGTCAGTTCAGCGCGCAGCCGCTTGAGCCAGACCTCAAGCTGGCCGGGTTGCCGCGCATTGAGCACGGGGAAGGAGCCGACCACGCCCGCCTTGCATTGCGCAATCACCAGCTCGGGCTGCGACAGGATGAACATCGGCGAGCCGATCACTGGCACGGACAATCGGTTTTCCAGAACTTTAGGCAGCGGCATTTAGTCCCCCTTCTCAATCAACCAGGCGCGTACCGCCACTGACAGGAATGTTAATACCGGTCAACCAGGCGCCGGCGCGTGATGACAGGTAAATTACCGCCGCTGCGATGTCCTCAGGCTCTCCCGTACGCTGGCCGAGCGGCGATCCCGCTTGCGCCATCGCCTCCGGATCATTGAAATCGATCACCCCCGCCGTCATTTTGCTCGGGAAAAAGCCCGGTGAAATGCAGTTGACGCTGATATTTTCGGGCGCAAGCGTGCGGCCCATATGGCGGCTCATATGCAGCAGGCCCGCTTTGCTCGCCGAATAGGAATAAGTCTCCCACAGCGGCAGGCCCATGCCATCAATCGAGGCGATGTTGATGACGCGCGCGGGATCATCCCGCGTGGCGGCCGCGCGCAAAGCGGGCAGCAGCGCCTGCGTCATCCCGAACACGCCGGTAACATTGAGATCGAGCACGCGGGTAAAGCCCGCGCGCGGGAATTTATCAATCGGCGCGCCCCACGCCGCCCCGGCATTATTCACCAGGATATTGAGCGGGCCCGCCGCATTCACATGCGCGGCCGCCGTCGCAATCCCTTCCTCGGTGCCCAAATCAGCGGCAAAGCCGGTGCATGGCCCGAACGCGCAGAGTGCCTGCGCCGCTTTCTCTATCGCTTCCCGCTTGCGCGAGCAGATCGTCACGCGCGCGCCTGCCTCCAGCAGCCCTTGCGCGATCATATAGCCGATTCCGCCCGAACCGCCGGTCACAAATGCGGTCTTGCCCGCAATGTCGAATAATTTCTGGGTGTCCATTATCCCCTCCCGGAATTGCCTTGTCTTCCCACCATAGCTTATGAGCAGCGGGAAGCGAGTCTAACTGGAGAATAATCATGAAAATTGCAGGCCATGCCGCCATCATCACCGGCGGCGCATCGGGATTGGGCGCGGCCACCGCCGAAATGATCGTGCGCGAGGGCGGAAAGGTCGCCGTTTTCGACATGAATGCAGAGCTGGGCGAGGCCAAGGCCAGGGAATTGGGCGGACTCTTCTATCGCGTGGATGTCAGCGACGAGGCGCAGGTCACGCAAGCCATCGCCGATGCCCAAGCCAAGCATGGCGTCGCGCGCATCTGCGTCAACTGCGCAGGCATCGCGACACCGGGCAAGGTGCTCAGCCGGGAAGGCGAGCCGCTGCCGCTTGCCGACTTTGCCCGCGTCATCAACATCAACCTGATCGGCACGTTTAACGTCCTCTCGAAATTCGCAGCAGCGCTGCACACGGCGGAACCGGTCAATGCCGATGGCGCACGCGGCGTGATTATCAACACTGCCTCGGTCGCGGCCTATGAAGCGCAGATCGGCCAGCCCGCTTATGGCGCCTCGAAAGGCGGTGTAATGGCGCTGACGCTCCCCGTGGCGCGTGAATTCGCCCGCTATGGCATAAGGGTGATGACGATTGCGCCGGGCATTTTCTGGACGCCAATGATGAAGGGGCTGCCGGAAGAAGCGCAGGCCTCGCTCGCCACGCAGATTCCGTTCCCGTCGCGACTCGGCACGGCGGCGGAATATGCGCAGCTCGCGCAGGCGATCATCAACCATGACTATCTCAACGGCGAAACCATCCGCATGGATGGCGCGATCCGCATGGGCCCGAAATGACCCAAATGTAAATTTATACCCAAAATGGAGACTTTGTTAACCATAGCTGAGGTAATTTCCAGCCAGCCATAGTCTGTATTTGCCGGATCGACGGCGCAGGTGAAGCTGGAGACGTTGCTTTGAGTGCGTGGCGCACCTTGCTTTGGGGGGCAATTGCAATTCTGCTTGCGGCTTTCGCAGCGGACGCGGCCTCGGCACGTCTGCGCACAACGCCGGGCTGGTGGGATCCGGATGGCGTGGGCACCGGCTATGACTGGCATTACCGCGTGCCGGTCAGCATTGCAGCGGGCACCGCCGCCAACGCGCAGATCGTCGTCAATGTCAATTTCAACAGCCTGCTCAGCCAGATGGGTGTATCCGGCACGTTCGACAGGAACAGCCCGCGCGTGGTCAATGCTGCAGGCGCACTCGTACCGGTGCAGGAATATAATTACATGATCTATAATGGCGCGACCAACAGCGTGGCCGGCCAGGGTGAGGTGCGCTTTCTGCTGGATACAACAGCCGCCGCCACAACCACCTATTATATCTATTTCGATATCAGCCAGAACGGAGCCAAGAACGCCAACCCGCAGACCCCGATCAACGGCAATTTCGAGCAGGGCACATCGGCAGCGGGCGTCCAGTCTCCCACCAACTGGACCGGCGCGACCGCCGTCGCCAATTTTCAGGCGCAGGTACGGCCCAGCGAGAGCGTTTCGGTTACGCCCGACTTTGGCGGCGCGGCCATAACGACGGACGGCACCCCCAACACCGGCAGTAATTCCTACCTGATCGGCTATCGCAACTCGACCCCGGCTGATCCGGGCACCAACAACGCCGCTGGGGCAACCTTGAAGCGCACCATCACCGTGCCCGCATCCAACCCCGGCAATCTGGTGTTCCGCTATCGCCCGGAAGGCTGGGACAGCGTCTCTTATGATTATCTGATTGTCGATGTGCTCAACTCAGGCGGTACGGTGCTCGCCACACTCGTCGGCCCCACCACCACCGCCAACCCGACAACGGCCGCCGCCTATAACCTCTATCCGCCCTCGCCCAATTATGATGTGGGCGGCAATGGCATATCGAACGGCAATTCGGGATATGGCGCTTACAACTATATCGATTGCGATACCAACGGCAATCATTATGACGGCATGACCGGCACCTGCGGGGCGCAGGTCTGGTACACTGTGACCCAGAGCCTGGCCGCCTGGGCGGGGCAGACCATCACGCTGCGCTTCCGCACCTTTTCGGTCTCCAGCTATCAGAGCTGGTATTCGATCGATGATGTCGAATGGTCGGTCAATACGGTAACGCCGGGGACCCCGCAGGGCTTTGGCGTGCAGATCAGCGCGCCCGCCGCCAACACCAATTTCGTGCCCGGCGCCACCATTCCGCTCACCGTGCAGGTTGATGCCAAGCCCACCGCCGCCACAAATCCGGTCACGGTCAATCTTTATGACAATACCGGCGCGCTCAAAGCCGGGCCTGCTGTGTTGACCGGGAGTGGGGCCACCTATACCGGTTCGATTATCATTCCCAACGGGTCAGCACCGGCAAGCGGCTGGATGCTGCGTGCATTGGGGCTTGATGCCAGCACCTCCACCGTCGGCGCGACCAACGGCCTTGTGCATATCAGCGGACAGCCCAACACGCCGCTGAGCATGGCCGATTTCTGGAATATAGATGAGAGCAGCATCAATGTCGTGGCGGCACCGCTCTCGGTCACCAAGCTGGTGACCGTTCTGAGCGACCCGATCAATGGCACCACCAGCCCCAAGAATATTCCAGGCGCAACCGAACATTATTGCATTACCCTGAGTAACACTGGCACGATGCCCGCCACCAATGTGGGCGCGAATGACCCGCTCCCCACCAATGTGACCTTTGTTGCAGGATCACTGCTCGGCGGAACGACATGTGCCAACGCCGCTGCCACCCCGCCAACGGGAATGAGCGTCACCTATGCCGCAACACCAGCGCCAACGATTTCGAGCACAATTTCCTCACTCGCAGCGGGGAGCAGCGCCGCGATTGTCTATAATACCACGATCAACTGAACAGAGTCAGGCGGCTTCTGCTGTGGTTGCCACCTTGCGCGCGCGCCCGCGCTTTTTGGGCGCCGCCACCACTTCGACCTGCGCTTCGTCGGCTAGCTCAGCCCCGGCCGCCGCCAGCCCGATCGCGGGGGGCAGGGCATCCAGTGGCAGGCCATGCTGCACAGTCTGAGCTGTGGGTGATTCTTCTACCGGAATCGCAGCTGCCTCGTTGCGAATGCGTTCAAACGCGCTGCGGCGTGAAGGTCTAGGTTTTGCATTCGTTTCGTCCTCGTCCTGCGGCGCTGCATGTTGACGCGCACCCTGTGCCGGACGTTCGGCCCGGCGCACATCGATTTCAGGCTCGTCGCTGTCATCATCCTCATGGCCGCTGGTGAAGGCATGTGGCCGCGCGGCGGATTTTTCGCTTTCTCCATCCGCATCAAAATCGGCGCTATCCCACTCATCGCGGTTGCGCCGTGGCTGCGGCTGCTGATCTTCATAACGCGCGCGCATTTCACTGACAACGCGGAAATAATGATCGGCGAATTGCAGATAATACTCGGTCATCACCCGATCCCCGGCAAGCTGCGCATCGCGCGCCATGTTCCGGTATTTTTCGAGCAGTTGCGGGGCATTGCCGCGCGCGCGATTGTCTATCCGACTGCCATTGCCCTGATTATTGTTATTCCGGTTATTATTGTTGCGGCGGCGCCGGTTATTGTTGTTGTTGCCTTGACGAGTATTCAGCAAGTCGGATCATCCTTTGCCATAATATGGTGCTGTGCGTGTCTGCCACGCTCCCCCGGAGACGCTTTTGCATCCGCCCTGCTCAACCACACCATGGAGTTGGCGATAGGAGATTTGGCCGATAGGATGGTCGCACAGGCCTTTGCACACGCGCCATAACCGTCGGCTGACTTGCCCTTAGCGTGCACGCACAGCGCTGCCAAGCGCTTTTTTAATGCGACAGGATCAGGCAGCGATCGCGCCCGCCCAAATCCTGTCGGCAGGTGGCGGTGAGTCCGGACGCAGCGGCGAGCGCGCTGACGGCTTCGCGCTGGGTGTGGCCGACTTCGAGGCAGGCAATGCCATCAAGCGCGAGGATAGCGGGCAGTTGCGGAATCAGGCGGCGGTAATCATCAAGGCCGTCCGCGCCCGCAAACAACGCTGAATGCGGCTCATGGTCGCGGACATCGGGTGCGAGTGCGGCACCGTTCTCGACATAGGGCGGGTTGCACAGGATGAGGTCAAAGCGCCCTTCCAGCCCCGCGCACCAATCCCCGGGCTGGAAACACGCCCGCTCCGCCAGCCCAAGCGCCTCGGCATTCCCGCGCGCGACGCCAAGCGCAGCCTCAGACGCATCCACGCCCAGGCCGTGCGCCTCCGGCCATTCGCTGAGCGCTGCCAGCAGCAGCGCGCCCGATCCGGTGCCGAGATCAACGATATGGCGCGGCGCGGCGCGGGGTTTGAAGTATCCCAAAGCCGCCTCGATCAAAGTCTCGCTATCGGGGCGGGGGATCAGCACAGCGGGCGTGACGCGCAATTCCAGCCCCCAGAACTCCTTGTGGCCGAGAATATACGCCACCGGCTCATAAGCGAGCCGCCGCGCGATCAACGCCTCGAACGCCTCGGGCACCCTATCGGGGGACTGCCCCAGCAGCAGCGCCTCCCGACGCACCCCACACGCATGGGCGAGCAGCAGCTCCGCATCAAGCCTGGGGGTGTCTGAAATAGCGGCGAGACGGGCACTGGCCACCCGCAGCGCCTCAATCGGCTCCATCCATCCCCGCCAGCCGCTCGGCCTCGTTTGCCGTCATCAGGGCATTGACCAGCTCTTCCATCTGCCCCATCAAAATCTCGGGCAGGCGGTGCAGCGTTAAATTGATGCGGTGGTCGGTGACGCGCCCTTGCGGAAAATTATAGGTGCGAATGCGCTCTGATCTGTCGCCCGAGCCGACCATCGATTTGCGCGCGCCCGAGCGCTCGCTCGCCAACCGCTCGCGTTCGACCTCATAGAGCCGCGTGCGCAGCACCTTCATGGCCTTGTTGCGGTTCTTGATCTGGCTGCGCTCATCCTGCTGGATCACAACCGTGCCCGTGGGGATGTGCGTGATCCGCACCGCCGAATCGGTCGTGTTGACGCCTTGCCCGCCGGGGCCGGACGAACGGTAGATGTCGATGCGCAAATCCTTCTCTTCGATCTGCACATCCACCTCTTCCGCCTCGGGCAGCACCGCCACCGTGGCAGCAGAGGTGTGGATACGCCCGCCCGCCTCGGTTGCGGGCACGCGCTGCACGCGGTGGACGCCGCTCTCGAATTTGAGCTTGGCGAACACGCCCGAGCCGGAAACGCTCGCCACCACTTCCTTATACCCGCCAATATCGGAGAGCGTGGCGGAAATCAGCTCCACCTTCCAGCCCTGCAATTCGGCATAGCGTTGATACATGCGGAACAGATCACCCGCGAACAGTGCCGCCTCGTCGCCGCCCGTGCCCGCGCGCACCTCGAGCATCGCCGAGCGCTCATCCGCTGCATCCTTGGGCAGCAGCCGGATGGCGAGCGCGCGCTCCGCTTGCGGGAGCTGGTCGCGAATGTCCTGCGCCTCCTCGTTCGCGAGCGCACGCATGTCGGCGTCGGTTGCGGGATCGGTGAGGAGGGTTTCGGCGTCCGCCAGATTGGCGCGCAACCGCGCAATGGCGGCGGCGGCATCAGCCACCGGCGCAACCTCGGCATATTCCTTGGAGAGCGCGATAAACAGATCGGTCGGCAAATCGCCGGAGGCCAACTTGGCCTGCACCTCATCGCGCCGGGCGATGAGCGCGGCAATCCGTTCGGGGGAAATGGTGGTCATATTTTGCAGTTTAGTCTGTGAGTGCCAGTTCCAGCATTGGCTAACACGGCGTTACGTGATTTCGAATTAATTGCCGCAACAGCGTCGTAATCTGGGACTAATGGCACTATTTGCACCAATACTTCACGTTGGTCGACTCTGCGGAGAATGAAGATCATAGCCTTTGAGCCGTTTCGCCTCGCGCGCTCAATGCGACGGTCGCGTTTCCCACTGTTGTCGCTATGGACCGATATTTCGGCATTGCGTAACAATTTCATAATTCTAGAAAATTCCAAATCGAGATGCTGCGCATCCGGATAATTTTGCTTCGTCACATTATCATCTATGCTTAAAACGAACTCAGGAGCATCCTCCAAAGGTTCATCCACCAGCATCGCCAGTCGTTCAATGCCCGCAGCCCAGCCTACCGCCGGTGTTGCCGGGCCGCCGAGGTTCTCGATCAGGCCATCATAGCGCCCGCCGCCCAGGATCGTCGATTGTGCGCCCAGCCGCTCCGCCCACGCGCTCCCGGCATCGGGCACAAATTCAAACGCGGTGTGGCGGTAATAATCGAGGCCGCGCACCAGCCGCGCATCACGTTGCCAATGTTCACCTTCTTTCAAGCCGGCCGCAGCCAAACCCGCCGACACCTTCTCAAAGAAGGCACCCGCCTCATCCGTCAGATACGCATCAATATCGGGTGCCGCCTGCGCCACGGGAATATCGCGCGGGTCTTTGCTATCCAGAATCCGCATCGGGTTGCGCTCCAGCCGCGCTTGACTATCCTCTGAGAGCGCGTCCCTGTGCTTGGTGAAATGTTCAATCAATCCGGCGCGCCATGCCGCCCGGCTCTCTGCATCGCCGAGCGTATTGAGCCGCAGCGTCACGCCGTCCTTGATCCCCAGCTCTTTCAGCAGATGATCCGCCAGCACCAGCAGCTCGACATCCGCTGCCGGTTCGGCCGCGCCAATCACCTCGGCGTCGAGCTGATGAAACTGGCGGAAACGCCCCTTTTGCGGGCGCTCATAGCGGAACAATGGCCCGTGCGTGGCGAGTTTCAAGACGCCATGTTGCTGCCAGCCATTGGTGATATAGGCGCGGGCGATCCCGGCGGTGAACTCCGGGCGCAGGGTGAGGCTGTCCCCGCCCCTGTCCTCGAAAGTATACATTTCCTTCGAGACAACATCGGTGGTCTCGCCCAGCGAGCGCGCGAACACGGCGGTCGCCTCAAACACCGGCACTTCAACGCGCTTGAAACCATAAAGCTTGCGCACGCGGTTGAAGCTATCGATCACATGCTCGAAGCGCGCGGCCTCCGCCCCGAACATGTCCTGCGTGCCGCGAATGGCGCGCGGGGTGGGGATTTTCTTGGGGCGTTCGGGTTTGGTATCGCTCATGGCTGCGCGCTTTAGCGACGCACGCCGATTATCGCCAGCCCCTTCACATTTCGCGCCATGCCGTATAAGGCCCAACTCATATCAGCACACCTCAAACCACAAGGGAAGCCGCACATGACCGCCACCGGCCAAGATACACTCGCCACCCGCTCCACGCTCAGCGCCGCTGGCAAATCCTATGATTATTACAGCCTGGCGAAGGCGGGGGCTAAACTGGGCGATGTTTCGCGCTTGCCGTTCAGCATGAAAGTGCTGCTGGAGAATCTGCTGCGCTTTGAGGATGGCGGGCACACCGTGAGCGTTGCGGATATTCAGGCGGTCGTGGATTGGCAGAAGAACCCGCGCGAGAGCCAGAACGAAATCCAGTATCGCCCCGCGCGTGTGCTGTTGCAGGATTTCACCGGCGTGCCGTGCGTGGTCGATCTCGCGGCGATGCGTGACGCGATGGGCGCGCTCGGTGCTGATCCGGCCAAGATCAACCCGCAGGTGCCGGTGCATCTGGTGATCGACCATTCGGTCATGGTTGATGCGTTCGGCTCGCCCAAGGCGTTCGAGCAGAATGTCGAGATTGAATATCACCGCAATGGCGAGCGTTATGACTTCCTCAAATGGGGCTCGAAGTCGCTGGCAAATTTCAAGGCGGTGCCGCCCGGAACTGGCATCTGCCACCAGGTCAATCTGGAGCATGTTGCGCAGGCGGTGTGGACGAGCGCTTCCGATGACGGCACCACCATAGCTTACCCCGATACCTGCGTCGGCACCGACTCGCACACCACGATGATTAACGGCCTTGGTGTGCTTGGCTGGGGTGTGGGCGGGATCGAGGCCGAGGCAGCGATGCTCGGCCAGCCGGTCAGTATGCTCATCCCCGAAGTCGTCGGCTTCAAGCTGACCGGCACCTTGCGCGAGGGCATCACCGCGACCGACCTCGTGCTGACCGCAACCAACATGCTGCGCGCCAAGGGCGTGGTCGGGCGCTTCGTCGAGTATTTCGGGCCGGGCCTCGCGTCGCTCACCCTCGCCGACCGCGCCACGCTCGCCAACATGGCACCGGAATATGGCGCAACCTGCGGCTTCTTCGGCATTGATGAGAAAACCATCGATTATATGCGCCTGACCGGGCGCGACGAGGGCCGAATAGCGCTGGTTGAGGCCTATGCGAAGGCGCAAGGGTTGTGGCTCTCTGCCGATATGCCCGATCCCATCTTCACCGATACGCTTGAGCTGGACATGTCCACCGTCGTCCCCACACTCGCTGGCCCCAAGCGCCCGCAAGACAAGGTCGCGCTCGACAGCGTGCACAAGACCTATGCCGATACACTGGGCCATGCGCCCAAGCGCGTGCCGGTGGAGGGCAAAGCGCATGACATTGGCGATGGCGATGTCGTGATTGCCGCGATCACGAGCTGCACCAACACCTCGAACCCCGGCGTGCTGGTGGCGGCGGGTCTCGTCGCCAAGAAGGCCAACGAGAAGGGGTTGAAGCCCAAACCCTGGGTCAAAACCTCGCTCGCGCCGGGCAGCCAAGTGGTGACGGATTATCTCGACAAGGCTGGCCTCACGCCACATCTCGACGCCATCGGCTTCAATCTGGTCGGCTATGGCTGCACCACCTGCATTGGCAATTCCGGCCCACTCGCCGAGCCGATCTCACGCGCGATCAATGGCAATGATCTGGTTGCCGCCGCTGTCATCTCCGGCAACCGCAACTTTGAAGGCCGCGTATCGCCGGACGTGAAGGCGAACTTCCTCGCCTCGCCGCCGCTCGTTGTCGCCTATGCGCTCAAGGGTACGGTCGTTGAGGATTTCGTCAACACCCCAATCGGGCAGGGCAAAGACGGCGCGGATGTGTTCCTGAAAGACATCTGGCCCAGCAACGCCGAAGTGGCGGAAGCGATGGGGGCCAGCATCACCCGCGCCATGTTCGAAACCCGCTATGCCGATGTCTACAAAGGCGATGCGCGCTGGCAGGCGATCAATGTCGAAGGTTCAGCCACCTATCAATGGGCGGCGGGTTCCACCTATGTTGCCAACCCGCCCTATTTTGACGGCCTGTCGATGACGCCCAAGCCGCTGACCGACATTGTTGAAGCCAAGCCGCTCGCCATTCTGGGTGACAGCGTCACCACCGATCACATCTCCCCCGCCGGCAACATCAAGGCCGATTCGCCCGCCGGCACCTGGCTGATGGAGCATCAGGTGAGCCGCGCCGATTTCAACTCCTATGGTGCGCGGCGCGGGCATCATGAGGTGATGATGCGCGGCACCTTCGCCAATATCCGCATCAGGAACGAGATGGTGCCGGGCATCGAGGGCGGCATGTCACGTTACGGCGCGGAGGGCGCGCCCGAGCCGATTTACGATGTCGCGATGCGCCACAAGGCGGACGGTACGCCGCTCGTCGTCATCGCGGGCAAAGAATATGGCACCGGCTCATCGCGTGACTGGGCGGCGAAGGGCACGATGCTCTTGGGCGTGCGCGCGGTGATCGTCGAGAGTTTCGAGCGCATCCACCGGAGCAATCTGGTCGGCATGGGGGTGCTGCCCTTACAATTCGCGGACGGCGTGACGCGGCAGACTCTGGGCCTGACCGGCGACGAGAAGTTCACAATCATGGGCGTCGCTGATCTTGAGCCGCGTGCAACTGTGGATGTGACACTGGAACGCGCCGACGGCACCATCGAGACGTTCAAGACCAAATGCCGCATCGATACCGCCAACGAAATGGACTATTTCCGCAGCGGCGGCATCTTGCAATTTGTGCTGCGCAAACTGGCGGGGTAGGAGCGACGCTCACGCCCCCACATCGTCATGCTGAACTTGTTTCAGCATCCATAACCGCTACCATGCGTTGATGGCACGCCAGCCCTGCAATTATATTCTTGCGAGCCAGAAGCATGGCGCGCTTTATATCGGCGTGACCTCAAATCTGGCGCAGCGGCTGTGGCACCACAAAGAGGGCATAATTGAAGGTTCTTCAAAGCGTTACCAGATTTATCTTCTCGTCTATTTTGAAATGTTTGACGACATGGCGACGGCCATTGCCCGCGAAAAGCAGCTCAAAAACTGGCATCGTGACTGGAAGTGCAACCTGATTGAGGCGCACAATCCGGCGTGGGCCGATCTGGCACCGGGGCTGGGACTATAAATCGGTTCAGAGAATATGGATGCTGAAACAAGTTCAGCATGACGGATTACATTCCGCTCTCACGCATTTTCCCCTTGACTTACATTTCCTATTTGGTTATAAAACTCCCCCGTTGATTCGCCGTTATGGCCATAACGACCGGGTCAGCACGGGGTAGGTGTGCGGGGCGGCCTTCAAAAGGCCAAGCCACAGACCGAAACCATCGACCGGTGCGGAGACATGCGGTGTCAAACCGTTGCAACGTAACCCTCGTGGCCCTGACATGAACCCTGGGGGAGGAAGCGGCGGCGGCGTGATGAGCGCCAAGTCCGCAGACTTCACAGCCAAATCTGGTCCGTCGTAAATGTGACCATACCCGGGGCGTGCATCAAGGCCGCAGAAAGCCAGAAACCTTGGGCTGTTTTCTGCGTTAAAACTCACAAGCCCCAAGTCCCGCGTGCTAGCTAAGAACGCGCCGGTCGATGCCCTCGTTTCCTTCCAGTCGTTTTTATTTGCCCGAAAATGTTGGAGATACTCCAACGCCCGCGCTCCCTATTGCAGCGTCACGCGCTCCTCGCCATCAGTGCGGCCGAAAAAGCCCATCAGCTGGATGATGAGTTCGGTTCGCGTGGACAAATCGGGCGCTTCGAGCAGCGCCTGTTTCGCCGCCGGATCGAACGGGGCAATCTGCGCAATGCCGTTGACGAGCGATTCGTCATCGAGCCGCGCCACCGCCTCCCAATCCACCGCATAGCCCTGCGCCTGCGCAAACCGGCGCGAGGCTTGTTCCAGCGCGGCGCGGTTGGCGATGCCGAGCACCTCATGCACATCGGAAACCGGCTCCAGCTCCGCCTCAATCTGGCGAAACGTGGTTTTCACCTCCAGCTCGCGCACGAGGTGAAAGCGCGCCTGGCCATGGAGCACGATATTGTAGCGGCCATCGTCAAGCGCTTCGACATCAACAATCTTACCAACACAGCCGGTTTCATAAAGCGGCTGCGTATCGCCACCGCCCACGCCGGTCAGTTTCGGCTGGATCATTCCGATCCAGCGGTCGCGCGCCATCGCATCGCTGACCAGCGCCTGATAACGCGGCTCGAAGATATGCAGTGGCAGGTGCATGCGCGGGAACAGGATCGCGCCGGGCAGCGGAAAAATCGACAGGCGTGTGAGGGTGCTCGTCGTCATGCCCGTGAGTGTATCACGTAAAC
>JAGWQR010000135.1 GCA_028869975.1 Alphaproteobacteria bacterium
CGATCCGTTGGTGGGCGACCGTCTCAAAGTGCTGTTCGTGCCCAATTATAATGTCTCGCTCGCCGAGAAAATCATCCCGGCGGCTGACCTGAGCGAGCAGATTTCAACCGCCGGCATGGAGGCCTCAGGCACCGGCAACATGAAGTTTGCGATGAACGGCGCGCTCACTATCGGCACGCTCGATGGCGCGAATATCGAGATTATGGAGCATGTTGGTGCCGACAATATCTTTATCTTCGGATTAACCACCGAAGAAGTCGCCGCCAAGCGCGCCAAAGGCTATAATCCGCGCGCGATCATTGAAAAGTCACGCGAACTGTATCAAGCCGTAAGCGGGATCGAATCGGGCGTGTTCTCGCCTGATGATCCGGATCGTTACAAGGGACTGATGGCCGGACTGTATGAGCATGACTGGTTCATGGTAGCCGCCGATTTCGAGGCATACACCAGCACGCATCGCGCTGTGGGCCGGGTGTGGCATGATCCCGCGCAATGGTGGGCCAAGGCGATCCGCAATGTGGCCAATATGGGCTGGTTCTCGTCAGACCGCACGATCGGCGAATATGCGCGCGACATCTGGGGTGTTGCATGAAACCATCAGCGGCAGCCATCAAGAGCCTGCTTGATGGCCGCAACGCTGATCCGTTTGCGCTGCTCGGCGTTTTTGCCGGGCCGAAGGGCGCGTTCGCGCGCGTCTGGTTGCCGGGGGCAGAAAGCGCACAGGCGCATGATCTGAATGGCCGTCCGCTCGGCAGTTTGACCCGCGTGCATGATGCCGGGCTGTTCGAGGGGGCGATCAAAGGCAAACCCCGTCCGGTCAAATATAAAGCGCAAGGCTATGGTGCCGAGTGGTGGATCACCGATCCTTACAGCTTCGGCCCGGTGCTCGGCCCGGTTGACGATCTGCTGATGGCGCAGGGCATGCATTTCCGGCTGTATGACAAGCTCGGCGCGCATCTGATCGACCATGAAGGCGCGCGCGGCGTGCACTTCGCGGTCTGGGAGCCGAATGCACAGCGGGTGGCGGTGGTGGGTGATTTCAACGATTGGGATGCGCGCCGTCACGGGATGCGCAAGCGCACCGATGTTGGCGTGTGGGAGATTTTCATCCCCGACATCGGGCCGGGGCGGGCGTATAAATTTGCGATCACCGGGCCGCGCGGCAAGAAACTGCCGCTGAAGGCCGATCCATACGCCTTTGCCACCGAGTTGCGCCCGGCTACCGCCTCACGCATCGCCGCACCGGATGCACATCAATGGGGCGATGCCGCGCATCGCGCGCACTGGGCGGGGAGTGATCCGCGCCGCGAGGCGATCAGCATTTATGAGGTTCACCCCGGCTCGTGGCAGCGTGACGACAATGGCTGGTTTCTGCACTGGGATGCACTGGCCGAACGGCTGATCCCCTATGTGGTCGAGCTGGGCTTCACCCATATCGAATTCATGCCGGTGAGCGAGCACCCTTATGATCCAAGCTGGGGGTATCAGACGACCGGGCTGTTCGCACCCTCTGCACGCTTTGGCGACGTGGAGGGGTTCGCCCGCTTTGTCGATGGTGCGCACCGCGCCGGGATTGGCGTGCTGATAGACTGGGTGCCCGCGCATTTCCCGACCGATGAACATGGCCTCGCGCATTTCGATGGCACGGCGCTGTATGAGCATGAAGACCCCAAGCTTGGCTTCCACCCCGACTGGAACACCGCCATCTATAATTTCGGGCGCAGGGAGGTGGAGAGTTTCCTCGTCAACAATGCGCTGTTCTGGGCCGAGCGTTATCATGTTGATGGGCTGCGCGTCGATGCGGTCGCCTCAATGCTCTACCGTGATTATAGCCGCAAGGCGGGGGAGTGGATCCCCAATGCCGATGGTGGGCGTGAGAATTGGGAGGCGGTCAACTTCCTGCAAAATGCCAACAAGGCGCTCTACGGCGCGCACAACGGCATCTTCACCGTGGCGGAAGAATCGACCTCATGGCCCGGCGTCACGCATCCGGTGCATGAGCGTGGCCCAAATGGCGGTGGATTAGGCTTCGGGTTCAAATGGAATATGGGCTGGATGAACGACACGCTGAAGTATTTCGCGCGTGATCCCATCCACCGCAAACATCATCATGACGACATCACCTTCGGACTGATGTATGCCTTTGCCGAGAATTTCGTGCTGCCGCTGAGCCATGACGAGGTGGTGCACGGCAAAGGCTCGCTGCTGGGCAAAATGTCGGGCGATGACTGGCAGAAATTTGCCAATTTGCGCGCGCTTTATGGCCTGATGTGGGGTTATCCGGGCAAGAAGCTGTTGTTCATGGGGCAGGAATTCGCCCCCCGTGAAGAATGGAGCGAGGCGGGCGCGCTCGATTGGCATTTGCGTGAAAGCCCGGCCCATGAGGGGGTGCGCAACCTGGTGCGTGATCTCAACCATGCTTACCGCGCACACCCTGCGCTGCATGCCCGCGATTGTGAGGGGGATGGGTTCGAATGGCTGATCGTTGATGATGCTGACAATTCCGTATTTGCCTGGGCGCGCCATGCCCCCCATGCTGCACCGGTGGTTGTCATCGCCAACCTTACGCCAACGCTGCATGGCGCTTACCGCGTACCACTGCCGCGTGATGGTGTGTGGCATGAGATCGTGAACACCGATGCGCCGCATTATGGTGGCTCGGGGCAGGGGAATATGGGCCGTGTGGAGGCGCACGGTGGCGCGGCGCAAATCGTGCTGCCACCGCTCGCCACGCTCATGTTCGAACATGAAGGATAAAGTGTAACAAAACACGTTTAGGAGAGCGATATGGCTGAAAGAAAAGGACAACCACTGGCACGTGACGCGATGGCCTATGTGCTTGCGGGGGGGCGCGGCAGCCGGTTGATGGAGTTGACCGACAATCGCGCCAAGCCGGCAGTTTATTTCGGCGGCAAGTCACGTATCATCGATTTTGCCCTGTCGAACGCAATCAATTCAGGCATAAGGCGCATCGGTGTTGCCACGCAATACAAGGCGCATTCGCTCATCCGGCATATGCAGCGCGCGTGGAACTTCATGCGGCCCGAGCGCAACGAGAGCTTTGATATTCTCCCCGCAAGCCAGCGCATCGATGAGTTTCAGTGGTATGAGGGCACGGCGGACGCGGTGTTCCAGAATATCGACATCATCGAATCACATAATCCCAAATATATGGTCATTCTGGCGGGCGACCATATCTACAAGATGGATTATGAGCTGATGCTCCAGCAGCATGTCAATGCAGGCGCGGATGTGACTGTGGGGTGTCTGGTCGTGCCGCGCATGGAGGCGACCGGGTTTGGCGTGATGGCGGTGGACAAGAAAGACCGGATCACCGCCTTTGTCGAAAAACCCAAGGATCCCCCCGGTATTCCCGGCAGCCCGGATATGGCGCTCGCCTCGATGGGCATTTATGTGTTCAACACCGATTTCCTGATCGAGCAGTTGCGCCGTGATGCGGAAACGCCCGGTTCCAAGCGCGATTTCGGCAACGACATCATCCCCTATATCGTCAAGCATGGCAAGGCGGTGGCCCACCGCTTCACCACATCGTGTATCCGCGCGGCAGAGGAAATTGAGGAGTATTGGCGCGATGTCGGCACGGTCGATGCCTATTTCGAGGCCAATCTCGACCTGACCGACGTGGTGCCCAAGCTCAACCTCTATGATCGTGACTGGCCGATCTGGACGGATCAGATCGTTGCCGCCCCCGCCAAATTCGTGCATGATGAGGACGGGCGGCGCGGCATGGCGATTTCTTCGCTCATCAGCCAGGACTGCATTGTTTCAGGTTCGCTGGTGCGGCGCAGCCTGCTGTTCACAGGTGTGAAGATGGGGAGTTATTCGAGCGCGGAAGAAGCGGTGATCCTGCCCTATTGCAATATCGGGCGCGGGGCACAGCTCAAGCGCGTGATCGTCGATTCGGGGGTGCGTATCCCGGAAGGGCTGGTGGTGGGGGAAGACCCCGAGCTGGATGCGCACCGGTTCCGCCGCACGGAAAGCGGCGTCTGCCTCATCAATAAGGACATGATCGACCGGCTGACATGAGGATGCGGGCATGACATTATCGGTGCTCTCGGTTGCCTCGGAGGTGTTCCCGCTGGTCAAGACCGGCGGGCTTGCTGATGTTGCGGGTGCGCTGCCGCGCGCGCTGGCACCGCATGGCGTGGATGTAACCACACTGCTTCCCGCCTATCCCGGTGTACGGGCCAAATTCGGCAAACTGAAAAGCAGGCATCACTGGCCCGATCTGCTGGGGACAGACGCGCATCTGCTCGAGACGAAACTGGGCGATCAGCGCCTGCTGCTGCTCGATGCGCCCGCGCTGTTCGGGCGAGAGGGCGGGCCGTATATCGACGCGAATGGCCGAGACTGGGCGGATAACTGGCGGCGCTTTGCGGCGCTTGGCAAAGCCGCAGCGGATGTGGCGCTTGGGCAGGTGAAAGGGCTGTCGTTCGACCTGCTCCATGCGCATGACTGGCAGGCGGCGCTCGCGCCCGTCTATGTCCGCTATGCGCCGGGGGATGCGCCGAAACCCAGCACGGTCGTCACCATCCACAATATCGCGTTTCAGGGGCAGTTTGCGGCGAGCCATTTCAAGGCGCTGGGCCTGCCCGCCGCCGCCTGGAGTGTCGATGGGGTTGAATATTATGGCGATCTCGGCTTTTTGAAAGGCGGCTTGGCAAGCGCCGATGCAATCACCACCGTCAGCCCCACCTATGCACAGGAAATACTGCGTCCTGAATATGGCATGGGGCTGGAAGGGCTGATTGCGCACCGGCGCGGCGCTCTCCACGGCATCCTCAACGGGATCGATACCGCGCAATGGAACCCGGCGACGGATGCTGCGCTCGCCATGCCCTTCAGCCGCACAGCGCTCGCCAAGCGCAAGGCCAACAAGCGCGCGCTCGAGAAGGCGTTCGGCCTGGCGCGCGGCGATGGCCCGCTGTTCGTCGTCATCTCCCGCCTGTCGTGGCAGAAGGGCATGGACATGCTGATCGACAGCATCGACGCGCTGGTCGGCATGGGCGCGCGGCTTGCGCTGCTCGGTTCTGGAGATGCTGCGCTTGAGGGCGCGTTCCGTGTGGCCGAGGCACGCCACAAGGGGCGGGTTGCCATCCAGAGCCGCTATGATGAGCCGCTCTCGCATCTTTGCCAGGGCGGTGGCGATGCGATCATCATCCCCTCGCGGTTTGAACCCTGCGGGCTGACGCAGCTTTACGGCCTTGCCTATGCCTGTGTGCCGGTGGTGGCGCGCACCGGCGGGCTGCACGACACGGTGATTAACGCCAATGCAGCCGCGCTGGAAGCGGGGGTGGCAACCGGTGTGAAGTTCGATCTCGCGGGTGCCGATGCGCTCATCGCTGCGCTGCATCAGGCGGTGGCGCTCTATGCCGACAGGCCGACTTGGCGGATGCTCCAGCGCAACGGCATGGCAGCCGATTTCTCGTGGAGCACAAGCGGCGCAGCCTATGCAGCGCTCTATCGCGGGTTGTGCACGCGGGCATGACGATCCCGCTTGGCGTGACGCTGACCGCCACTGGCGCGTGCTTTGCAGTGCGGAGCGCGGCGGCCCGCCAACTCTGGCTGTGCCTGTTTGACAGGAGCATCGAAACGCGCATCGCAATGGCGCGCGAAGGCGACATCCACCATGCCGAGGTCACGGGCATCGGGCCCGGCCAGCTTTATGGTTACCGTGCCGACGGGCCTTATGATCCCGCGCTCGGCCTGCTGTTTGATCCCGCCAAGCTGCTGGTCGATCCTTATGCGCAAATGCTCGATGCGCCGTTCAAATGGAATGCGCTGCTGGCGGAACATGGCGCGGAGACCGCCGCGCTCGTGCCCAAGGCGGTGGTGCAGGCCCTCCTGCCCGATGTCACACCCGCACCGCCGCACTTCACCCCCGGCGGGTTGATTTATGAGCTCAATGTGCACAGCTTCACAATGCGGCACCCGGATATTCCGCCTGAGCAGCGCGGCACGGTGGCCGCGCTCGCGCATCCCGCGATCATCGCGCATCTGCAAAAACTGAAGGTCAGTGCGGTCGAGCTGATGCCGATTGTTGCGTGGATCGATGAGCGCCATCTGCTGCCGCTGGGCCTGACCAACGCCTGGGGGTATAATCCGGTGGTGCCGATGGCGCTCGATCCGCGCCTGGTGCCCGGCGGCCTCGCCGAATTGTGCGACACGGTGGCAGCGCTGCACGCAAACGGCATTGGTGTCATTCTTGATCTCGTGTTCAATCATAGCGGCGAGAGCGATCTGCACGGGGGGACGCTGTCGTTTCGCGGGCTGGATAACCGGGCCTATTATGCGCATGAGCCCGATGGCAGCCTGACCAATATCACCGGCTGCGGGAATACATTGAACTGTGCCACGCCGCCGATGCGGGCGCTTATCCTCGATACGCTACGCCATTTCGTGCGCACTTGCGGGGTGGATGGCTTCCGCTTTGATCTGGCCCCGGTGCTGGCGCGCGACCCCGGGTTCAACCCTCATGCGTGGATCTTTACCGCGATTAGCGCCGATTCGCTGCTTGCCGACCGGGTGATGATTGCCGAACCCTGGGATATTGGCGCCGGCGGCTATCAGCTTGGCAATTTCCCCGGTACCTGGCTCGAATGGAATGACCGGTATCGTGATGATGTCCGCCGCTTCTGGCGTGGGGATGGCGCGGCGGGCACGCTGGCGACGCGGCTGTGCGGCTCGGCGGATATATTCGGGGAGGCGCGCACTCGCACGGTGAACTTTATCGCGGCGCATGACGGCTTCACGCTCGCTGATCTCGTCGCGTATGAACATCGCCACAACGAAGCCAATGGCGAGGGCAACCGCGACGGCCATAGCGAGAATTTCTCCTGGAACAGCGGTATTGAAGGCCCGAGCGATGATCCTGTCATCCGTGCCCGCCGCGCTGCAGACATCCGCGCCCTTCTAGCCACCCTGTTTGCCTCACGCGGCACCATCATGCTGACCGCAGGCGATGAATTTGGCCGCCGCCAGCAGGGCAACAACAACGCCTATGCACAGGACAACCCAATCACCTGGCTCGATTGGGCGGGGCGCGATGTGATGCTTGAAGATTTTGTGGCAGCACTGGCGACGCTTCGCGCCGCGCACCCGGCCTTGTCCGATCCCGCACTGCGCCATGATCTGATCTGGCGCAGGCAAGATGGTACACCGATGACCGCAGCCGACTGGCAGGATGCTGACCATGCCGGCTTTGACCTCATCATCCCCGGTGCGCCGCAGATGACCGTCGGCATCGAGCGCAACGCGTGCAACGTCAGCATCGGCATCGGCTAAACCGCGCCACTCTTGCCCTAGCGGGCCGCTCCCGCCATAAGCGGATACAATGCTCACGGATGTTCTTATCATCGGTTCAGGGGCCGCAGGCCTGACAGCGGCGCTCAACCTGGCCCCCGATCACAAGGTGACCGTTCTTGCCAAGGGCGCGCTCACCGAAGGCTCGACCAACTGGGCGCAAGGGGGCATTGCGGCGGTACTCGAACCCGGCGATACCTTTGCGAGCCATATCGAAGATACGATGATCGCTGGCGCTGGGCTCAACCACCGCGATGCGGTCGCATTCGTGATCGAACATGCGCCTGGCGCTATCGATCGGCTGGCCGCGCTTGGCGTGCCGTTCACCACGCACAAGGATCATTGGCACCTCACGCGCGAGGGCGGGCATTCGCACCGGCGGATTGTTCATGTCGATGACGCGACCGGAGCGGCGGTGCAGGGCGCATTGGTCAAGGCCGCAGAAACACACCCCAACATCACGTTGCTGTCCGATATGGTCGCGATCGAC
>JAGWQR010000136.1 GCA_028869975.1 Alphaproteobacteria bacterium
GCCGTCTCCAGCAGCAGCAGCGGACGAATCCGCTTGCCACCGCCCATGCTGGCATGTCGCATCGCCAGATAAAGATTGGCGCGCGGATCATCCGGGACGCCGAGCAGCGCATCTAGCGCCCGATCAATATCGTGCGCGGCGTTCGTTATCAGAGAAGCGAGTTGCGCATCCATCATTCTAGCTTGGATCGAAGGGCGCGACTCCGACAGGCGTTCCGTCTGCGCCCTGCACGATCTTGTCGATCCGCATTTGCGCCGCCTTCAGCCGTGTTTCGCACTGGGCGCGCAGCGCATCACCTTCCGCATAAAGGCTGATCGATTGTTCCAGTGGCACATCGCCCGTTTCGAGCTGCGCAACAATCGCCTCAAGCCGCTTGAGCGCCTCCTCAAACGTCAGGCTGGAGGGGACTGCGGTGGAATCGCTCATCGCTTGAACAGCGTGTCGCGGTCGTACTCGACTGTTTGTTCAGTATCAGGGGCTTCATCATCCTGGTGTGTCAGCGCTTCACGCTCGGCCTTCAGGCTGGCAATAATCGCCTCACGGTCGCCTTCGAGCCGCGCATCGACCGGCGCTTCGATACCGGCACGCTTGGCCGCGCGTGCAATCACTGCATCCAGCTCGCGTTGCGAGCACAGGCCCAAGGTCACCGGATCCTTCGGTGTGATATTGGCCATATTCCAGTGCGCGCGTTCGCGAATGGCGGTGATTGTGTGGCGCGTGGTACCAATTAGTTTGCTGATCGCCGCGTCGGACACTTCCGCGTGATTACGGATGATCCAGGCAATGCCATCGGGCTTTTCCTGCCGCTTGGAGACCGGAGTGTAGCGCGGCCCCTTCGAACGGGTCGCCACCTCGGGTGCGCGGATTATCTGCAACCGGTAATTGGGATCGGCCTGCCCCTTGTCGATTTCGGCCTGCGTCAGCTCGCCCGCGCGGATCGGATCGCGCCCGGTATATTTGGTTGCCGCCAGATCATCGGCCATCGCCTGCACCTCAAGGATATGCAGGCCGCAAAAGGCCGCAATCTGCTCAAAGCTCAGTGCGCTGTTGTCGATCAGCCAGGTCGCGGTAGCGTGGGGCATCAGGGGCTGGGTCATATCGTCTCGCTTATATCATAAAATAAGGGCCGCCCCAATGCGGAGCGGCCATGTGCAATTTGTGCTTAGTGCGGCTTGCGCTAAAGGGCAAGCGCGATCAGGCGTCAAGCGCAATATGCCCCGGCAGCGCCGCCACCTGTGCTGCCCAAGCCTGGACATGGGGGTAATCGTCGAGGGTGAAGCCGCCCGCCTCGGCCACATGGGTATAGGCATAGAGCACAATGTCGGCGAGCGAGAAGGCATTACCCGCAAACCAATGCCGGCCAGCAAGATGATCGTTCATCAGAGCGAGCGCAGCGGCACCCGCCTTGCGCTTGAGCGGAAGTTGCATCCGCTGAAGTTCATCAAGGTTAGCCTCGCCAATAACACTCATCCAGCGGCGCAACACCGCGATGTTCGGTTCATGGTCATATTGTTCCCAGAACATCCAGCGCAGCATATTGGCCTGGGCATCGCGATCACTCGGGATCAGTGCCGAGCCGGTTGCGAGCCACCAGCACGCCGCATTGCTCTCCGGAAGGCGGAAGTCCCCCTGTTGCAACACCGGAATGCGGCCATTGGTGTTGATGTTTGCCAGAAAATCGGGTGTGCGCGTTTCGCCCGTGCTGATGTCATATTCGCGCCGTTCCAGCGGAATGCCCAAATGCGCGGCGGTCAGCCGAATCTTATAGCAATTCCCGGAAAAAGCATATTCATGCAGGATCATCGGTTCTGTCATGGGGTCATCTCCAATATGATTTTACCGACATGATCGCCGGCTTCCATACGGCGGTGTGCTTCTGCGGCCTGTGCCAGCGGGTAGACCTTATCGACCACCGGCCTCAGCCGCCCTGCCGCCACATGCGGCCAGACGATACGGTCGATCTCTTCGGTCACCAGTGTCTTGAACGCGGTATCCCGCGCGCGCAAGGTGGAGCCGGTCAGCGTCAGCCGCTTGTGCATGATCGTGAGCAGGTTGACCTCTGCCTTGATCCCGCCAGGTACGGCAATGCTAACGTGCCGCCCCTCGGGTGTCAGGCAATGCAGGTTGCGCGTTACATAATCCCCGCCGACCAGATCGAGCACCGCATCAACGCCGCGTGAATTGGTGAACGCCAGCACTTCAGCCACAAAATCCTGTGTCTTGTAATTGATCGCGTGCGCCGCCCCGAGCTTCAAGGCCGCCGCGCATTTTTCATCCGAACCACAGGTAACAATCACATCCAGCCCGAAGAGCTTGCCCAGCGCAATCGCCATTGTACCGATTCCGCTCGTGCCGCCATGCACGAGGATGGTATCGCCCTCTGTCGCATAAGCGCGCTCGAAAACGTTGGTCCACACCGTGTAGAGCGCTTCGGGCAGCGCCGCTGCTTCTACCATACTGAGGTTAGTGGGCACGCTCAGGCAGATGCTGGCAGGTGCGCACACATACTCAGCATAGCCGCCCCCTGCGAGCAGCGCCGCAACCGGCTGCCCCAGCAATGCGGTGTCAACGCCCTCGCCCAGCGCCGCAATAATACCCGCTACCTCCAGTCCCGGAATTGACGGCGCGCCCTGCGGTGGTGGATACAGCCCCATGCGCTGCATCACATCGGCGCGGTTCACGCCCGCAGCGGCTACGCGGATCAGCACTTCGCCTGGCTTTGGCACGGGCATTGGCCGCTTGACAAACATGAGCAGATCAGGCCCGCCTGGCGCAGCGGGATCAATCGCGTTCATCATTTGCGGCAATTCAGTCACAGGACACCTCAAATCGTTGTTGTCTTATTGACACGCGCGGCGCAGCGGTCAACTTATCATTTATGGATACGGATGAGCTTTTTATATCACGCCCGGATGATCCGATGCGTCAGCTTGTGCGGCAAGAACTTGATCCCCTCTCGCTTGACGAATTGCACGCGCGCATCATAGCACTCCAAGCCGAAATTGAGCGCACCCGCGCACATCTCTCGCGCGCTGCCAGTCACAAGCAAGCTGCCGATGCCCTGTTCAGAAAATAAGTGCTCAAAATCAGGGGCGCCCATCAGCATTTGTTCATCCCCTCTTGATATGAAGGACGCAAGCGCCGACATTAAGTGCAAAGGAGCGTTACATGCCGTCATTTGCCCGTGAACTGGAAGCGACATTGCACAACGCGCTGAGTGAAGCGGCTCAGCGGAACCATGAATATGCCACGCTCGAACATCTGCTGGTGGCGCTCATCGATGATGAAGACGCCGCCAAGGTGATGGTCGCGTGCGGGGTTGATCTGGGTGAGTTGAAAGCGGCCGTTATCCAGTATCTCGATACCGAGCTTGATAATCTCAAAGTGGCACAGAAGACCGACCCATCACCCACCTCGGGCTTCCAGCGCGTCATCCAGCGCGCGATCCTGCATGTGCAATCGTCGGGCAAGGATGAAGTGACTGGCGCGAATGTGCTGGTCGCGCTGTTCTCCGAGCGCGAGAGCTACGCGGTTTATTTCCTTCAGCAGCAGGATATGTCGCGGCTCGATGCGGTGAGTTTCATCAGCCATGGCGTTGCCAAGGTGCCGGGCCAGTCTGAATCGCGCGAGGTCAAAGGCGTCGAAGAACGCGAGGAAGGCAAGAAGGCGGAAGGCAAGGAGAAGAAGGAATCGGCACTTTCCCAGTTCACCGTCAATCTGAACGAGAAGGCGCGCGTGGGCAGGGTTGATCCGCTGATCGGGCGTGGGCCGGAGGTTGATCGCACGATCCAGATTCTGTGCCGCCGCAGCAAGAA
>JAGWQR010000137.1 GCA_028869975.1 Alphaproteobacteria bacterium
CTTGCGTCAGGCGAACCGGCTTTTCCTGGACTATAACGGCCCGGTGACGCGCGATGATCTGATGACGATCCGCGCCAGCGACATTGCCGGTAGCCGCATCTTTCAACATATAGCGTCGGCAGAAAGCGCCTCCGGCTAGGCGGAGGCGTCAGCCAGTTCGAGGATAATTTCGTCCACAGCGAGGCTGTCACCCTGCGCTGCACTGACCGATTTAACCACGCCCGCCTTGCCCGCGCGCAAAATATTCTCCATCTTCATCGCTTCAACAACCGCAAGCGGCTGGCCGATTTCAACTTTGTCGCCCTCACCCACATGCAGCGCGATCAGCAGCCCTGGCATCGGCGAAAGCAGATATTTCGAGAGGTCGGGCGGGATTTTCTCGATCATATGCGTGGCGAGTGGCGCAACGTGCGCGGGGAGTACCCGCACCTTATGCGCCGCGCCGTGCGTGGTGAGGATGAGCTGCGCACCCGATTTAGCGAGCTTGACGGCAAGCGGTGCACCATCCACTTCTGCCTCGATCAGCCGATCCCCCGGCGTATATTCGCACGCCAGATCGAGCGGTGAGCCATCCACATCCATGTCATCACCATGTAGCGCAACGACGTGGAGCGTATCCCCGATCCGCACCTGCCAGTCTGATGGCGGCGCAAGCCGATCACCCAGTTGGCCATCCACGCGGCGAGCCCGATCCGCTTCCGCCGTTGCGACAAACGCCGCAATTCCGGCAAGCGCGCGGATAAGTTCGGGTGACGCAGGTGCGCCGTGGAAGCCTTGCGGGTATTCCTCGGCAATGAAGCCCGTCGTAATATTGCCAGAACGAAAGCGCGGATGCTGCATCAGCGCGGAGAGGAAATCGATATTGTGCCCGGGCCCCTCAATCTCAAACGCATCGAGCGCGGCGATTTGCAGATCACACGCCTCTACGCGCGTAGCGCCATGCGTGATGAGCTTGGCGATCATCGGATCGTAAAAGCGACTGACTTCTCCGCCTTCGGTCACCCCATCATCAACGCGCACGCCATCTTGCGGCAAGGGCGGATTATAGCGCACCAGTCGCCCCGTGCTCGGCAAAAAGCCGCGATACGGATCTTCGGCATAGACGCGGTTTTCAATCGCCCAGCCGTCCAGCTTCACGTCAGCTTGGCCGAAGCTCAAAGCCTCACCCGCCGCCACGCGGATCATCTGCTCGACGAGATCAATGCCGGTGATGCACTCTGTTACCGGATGTTCCACCTGCAACCGCGTGTTCATTTCAAGGAAGTAGA
>JAGWQR010000138.1 GCA_028869975.1 Alphaproteobacteria bacterium
CGGCGGCGTTTACGGCAAGGTGACCGGCGTGGACGGTGACACGATCATGGTTGAAATCGCGCAGAATGTGCGCGTCAAGGTGCTCAAATCAACGCTGATGGATGTGCTGCCCCGCAATCCCGGCAAACCTGCGAACGACTAAGCCACCATGCCTTTGGATTTCCCCCGCTGGAAAACGGTGCTGGTACTGTTTGCGACCATTTTTCTGTTGCTGGCGGCCATCCCCAATTTCATTCCCGACAGCCTGCTCAACCGGGTGCCCGACTGGATTCCGCACGAGCGGCTGCATTATGGGCTCGATTTGTCGGGCGGCAGCCATTTGCTGCTGGAAGCCGATGTCCATGATGTCGCCAAGCAAAAGCTCGACAAGATGCAGGGTGATCTGAGCCAGGCGCTGCGTCGTGCTGATCCGGTGATCGAAACCGGCGATATTGCCGAAGATAATGGCACTGTCTCCGTCATGGTACGCAATGTGGCCGATGTCGATCGCGCGCGCGAAGTGGCATACAAGCTCACCAATCCGGTGGGCGTTACCGGCCAGCGCGACTGGACGGTGGAGGTGCGCGATACCACCCGCCTCGTGATGACGCCGACGCAGGCGGGCCTCAACGACGCGATCAATTCAACGGTTGAATCCGCGCGCAACGTGGTTGCCAAGCGCATCGACCCCAATGGCACCAGCGAGGTGACGGTGGTGCGCCAGGGCGCGAACCGTATCCTTGTCGAAGTGCCTGGGCTGCAGGATCCCGAACATCTCAAAACCCTGCTCGGCACCACCGCCAAGATGGATTTCAAGATGGTGGATGACACACCCGATGCGGCCTCCATGGCCGCCAAGGGCCTGACCCCGCCCGGCGACCAGTTGCTCCCCTTTCCGCACGGCGATCAGCCGGTGCTCGCTGTGCAACGGCAAATTGCCGTATCCGGCGATGATTTGAAATCGGCATCGGCGGGCACGCACCCGGAGACCGGCCAGCCGGTGGTCAATTTCGGCTTCAATGCGCAGGGATCGGTCAAGTTCGCGCGGATCACGCAGAACAACACCGGCAAGCGCTTTGCCGTCGTGCTCGACAATGTCGTCATCACCGCGCCGGTCATCAAGGATCCGATCCTTGGTGGTTCGGGCTTTATCGAGGGCAATTTCACCACCAAATCGGCGGGCGATCTTGCTGATCAGCTCAACGCAGGCGCGCTGCCCGTGGCATTGAAAGTGGTGCAGGAGAGCACGATCGGGCCGGAGCTTGGTGCTGAATCGATAAGCAAGGGCATTCTCGCGGGATCCATCGCGGTCGGCCTGCTCGCGGTGTTCATGATTATCACCTATTTCCGCTTCGGTGTGTATACGACGATTGCGCTCATCATCAACGCGGTGATGATTTTGGGCGTGATGGCGCTGTTCAACGCGACGCTGACATTGCCTGGCATTGCCGGGTTCATCCTTACCCTGGGGGCGGCGGTCGATGCCAATGTGCTGATCAACGAGCGTATCCGCGAGGAAGTCAAGCGCGGGCGGCGCACATTGCAAGCCATCGAATTTGGCTTCAAGGAAGCGAGCCGCGCGATTTTTGATGCCAATTTCACCAACATGATTTCCGCTGCGATCATGTATTATTTTGGCACCGGGCCGGTGCGCGGTTTTGCGGTGGTGCTCGCCATCGGCATCTGCACCAGCGTGTTTTCGGGCGTTGTGCTGTCTCGCCTGATGGTGGCGGACTGGTTCCGCCGCAACCGCCCCACTGCGATCAATATGTGAGCGCCCCTATGAAACCGTTCAAACTCGTTCCCGACAACACCAACATCCAGTTCCTCTCGTATCGGCGGATCGCGATCAGCATTTCGTCGCTGCTCATCATTGGTTCGATTGTGCTGGTGGTGATGCGTGGCTTCAATCTCGGCGTCGATTTTGCAGGGGGCCAGTCGATCGGCGTGCATTTCCAGCAGGTGCCCAATGTTGAGGCGCTGCGTTCCGATGTCAACGCGCTGGGCGAGGGCGATGCGAATGTGCAGACGTTCGGCAATCCCAATGATGTCTCGATCCGGATGCAGTTGCCGCCGGGCGGTGAGGATGCGGCGTCGAAGGCGGTGGGCAAAGTGCGCGCGATGATCGCCGCCAAATACCCCGGTGCGGTCGTCAATGATGTCGAATCGGTGTCGGGCAATGTCAGCCAGGAATTGCTGCGCACCGGCATGGAGGCGGTCGGCCTCGCGATGCTGGGCATCTCGCTCTATATCTGGCTGCGCTTTGAATGGCCGTTCGCGGTGGGCGCGCTGGTCGCGCTGTTCCATGACGTATCGATTACGATGGGCTTTTTCGCGCTGACAAGGCTGGAGTTCAACCTCTCCGTGGTCGGCGCGATCCTGACGATCATGGGTTACTCGCTCAATGACACGATCATCGTGTTCGACCGGGTGCGCGAGAACCTCAAGAAATATCGCAAGATGGCGATTGAGCCATTGCTTGATCTGTCGGTCAACGAAACGCTGGCACGGACTTTGGTGACGTCGCTGTCGCTGTTCGGCGTACTGCTGATCCTTCTATTGATCGGGCCAAAGACGATCTTCGGTTTTGTGGCGGCAATGTTGCTCGGCGTCGTGGTCGGGACATTCTCGTCGACCTATATCGCCGCGCCGATCCTGATCTGGCTCAAGGTTGGCCCCAACAGCTTTCTGCCCAAAGAAAGCGGCCCGCCCAATGCCGAACGGGTGAGCCGCGCCAAGCCTTAAGCACGATTCGCGGTCACAAGCCGCGCCAGATGATCGCGTAATGCGGTGGCGTTGGCGTCCCAACTGAATGCATCGACACAGGCGCGCACGGCGGCACGCGGTGGCGGTGCAACGAGGATTTCCCGGATCGCTGTAACAAAGGCGGCGGGTTCGGGCGCGACCAGCTGCCCGGCGACAGGTGACGCGATTGCCTCCGCTGCACCGCCGACGTTACACGTCACCACAGGCGCGCCAGAGGCCAGCGCCTCAATCCAGGCGTTGGCCAGCCCCTCCGATGCCGCCGCAAGTGCCATCACATCCGCCGCTGCCAGCCAGGCGGCCACCTGATCGCGTGGCAGACTGCCAAGCAGGCGTACGCGGTCGGACACGCCCAGCCGGCGCGCCAATGCAGCCAGCGCGTCATGCTCCGGCCCGCTTCCGATGATAGCCAGCGTCGCATCAGGTATCGCGCTCATCGCCTCGATCATAATATGATGCCGCTTGCGTGCAACTAGCGCGCCAAGGCTGACAATCAGCTTGCCCGCGATCTCTAACGCGGCTTTCACCTCTTTCTGATCGCGCGGCGCAAACAATGCGCGGTCGATACCGGTATAATGCACGGCGATTTTATCTTCAGGCATGCCGAGCGCGACCATATCGGCCTTGAGCGCAGAGGAGACCGCGAGCATCCCGTCCGCCGCGCGCCCGGCTGAAACCACCTGGCGCTGCGTATCTGCCCGTTTTCCCCAATAGTGAATATCGGCACCGCGCGCCTTGATCGAGACGGGAACGCCAAAGGCGCGCCCGAGGGCGATAGCGGCCGGGCCATCGGGGAAGAAAAATTCCGCATCGATGATATCAAAGGCAAAGTCTCGCCGGATTCTGGCCATGACAGGTTCGAGCGCACGCACCATCATCGCCGCATCAAAGCGTGCACCAATGACGGGCAGGTGGGTGAAGCGCGGGCGATGAATACACAGACCGTTCCATGTTTCACACAAAGGCAGATCTGCTACTGCGCGATAGCTGGAATGACGCGCCAGCGGCCCCGGTGGCAAACCACACGGTACCACGACCTGAACCGCGACATGCTCCAACGCAGCCAGCCCGCGCGTCTGTAGCTCTACAAACGGGCCAAGCACAGGACGCTGCTGATCGGGGTACAGCGTTGAAAGGGTCAGGACGCGCAGCAATGTCAGCCGCAGGAAAGGGGTGCAGATACAACCATACCCCTTCCTAGCCGGGCACCAGCCCGGTGCAAGGCCTAATCGGTGATGACTGTCAGCGCCTCAATATCCAGCCTGGTGGCCTGGGCGTCGCGGTTGATGTTGTGGATAGCAATATCGGCGACAAGATTGCCGCTGATATTGAAATCGATGCACTCAAGAGTCTGTTCGAAGACTTGCACAACGTTTTCGGCATGTTCACCTTCCACCAGCAGGGTGAATTCATGACGCTCGCCGCAGAAAGTAACGCTGGCCCAGCTCCGGCTGTTTGCGGAAACAACGCTGACACGGGCCGGTGATAGTTTGGCTGCCATTTGGGCAAGCAGGGCGCGCTGGACATTCATCGTGCGCCTCCCATCATCCAGGCGCGCACCCGTCTGGCGAGAGCCGGGCCGACCATGCGGCCGTTGCGCACATCGAACACGAACCGGGGATCTTTTGCGGCTCTGCGACCAAAGGTGGTGGGGGCAAGCCCGGTTTGGTTGAGATAGCGTTCGATTTCATATCGCAAGGTCATTTTGTGCACTCCTAATCAGAACAATACAGGAACTTTTGGGTGCCATGCAATTTCCTACTTGTCTAGGAAAAATCCTAGTGATAGGAAAATTATTGTGGATAAGATTCGGGAAACTCTAGAGGCACTGATTCGTGAGCGTGGCGAGGATTATGCCTCTATTTCGCTGCGACTGGGGCGCAATCCGGCTTATATCCAGCAATTTCTCAAGCGCGGTACGCCGCGCAAGCTGGCGGAGGACGA
>JAGWQR010000139.1 GCA_028869975.1 Alphaproteobacteria bacterium
ACCTGCTCGCCAATGGCGCGAGCGGGATTGCGGTGGGGATGGCGACGAGCATTCCGCCACACAACGCCGCCGAGTTGATCGACGCCGCGTGCGTGCTGATTGACAATCCGCGCGCGGGGCTGGCGGAACTGCTCGCCCATGTACAGGGGCCGGATTTGCCCACCGGCGGGCTGATCGTGGATGCGCCCGCCGCCATATCGGAAGCCTATGCCACCGGGCGCGGCAGTTTCCGCAACCGCGCATGCTGGGCTGTCGAGGATACCGGGCGCGGCACCTACCAGATTATCGTCAGCGAAATCCCCTATATGGTGCAGAAGGGCAAGCTGATCGAGCAGCTTGCGCAACTGATCGCCGACAAGAAGCTCCCCATTCTCGCCGATGTGCGCGATGAATCGGATGAGGCAATCCGCATCGTGCTGGAGCCGCGCGCGCGCACGGTCGAAGCCGAAGTGCTGATGGACAGCCTGTTCAAGCTCTCCGAACTGGAGGTGCGGCTGTCATTGAACATGAACGTACTCGATGCGGCCAGAACGCCGCGCGTGATGGGCTTGAAAGAGGTGCTTGAGCACTGGCTCGCGCACCAGATCGCGGTGCTGGTGCGGCGCTCCACCCACCGCGTTGGAAAGATCGATGACCGACTGGAATTGCTCGCCGGCTATATCATCGCCTATCTCAATTTGGAGCGCGTCATCGCCATCATCCGCGCCGAAGATGAACCCAAGCCGATCCTGATCGCCGAATTTGCCCTGAATGACCGACAGGCGGAGGCAATCCTCAATATGCGGCTGCGCAGCTTGCGGCGGCTGGAAGAAATGGAGCTGAAAGCCGAGCAGGACAAGCTCATTGCCGAGCGCGCCGAGCTTGCCGCGCTGATCGAGTCGCCCCAGCGCCAGCGCACGCGGCTGAAGAAAGACCTCGGCGTTCTGCGCACGCGCTATGCGCCCGACACGGCATTGGGTGCGCGCCGTACAATCATCGCGGAAGCCGCGCCCGCGCGCGACATCCCATTGGAAGCGATGATCGAGCGCGAGCCGATCACCGTCATCATGTCCAAGCGCGGCTGGATCCGCGCGATGAAAGGGCATGTCGCGCTCGATAACCCAGAAGCACTCAAGTTCAAGGAGGGCGACGGGCCGTGCTTCATCTTCCATGCGCAGACCACCGACAAGATCATCCTCGCGGCCGAAGATGGCCGCTTCTTTGCGCTGGCGGCAGACAAGCTCCCTGGCGGACGCGGCTTTGGTGAGCCGGTGCGGCTGATGATCGATCTGGCGGAAGGCATCGGGATCGTGAACCTTTATTGCGCGGCGTCGGAGGCGCGGCTGCTGCTCGCCGCGACGGATGGCAAGGGGTTTGTGGTCAAGATGGCCGATGTGATTGCCGAAACCCGCAAGGGCAGGCAGGTGATGAATGTGCGCAGCGGCGCAAAACTGTTTGCGGCACGGCGGATCGCTCCCGAGCATGATACAATCGCGGTTGTCGGTGAGAACCGCAAGCTGGTGGTGTTCCCGCTCGCTGAATTGCCCGAAATGGCGCGCGGGCAGGGGGTGACATTGCAGAAATACAAGGATGGCGGCCTTGCTGACATCAAGCCGCTGACATTTGCCGAAGGGCTGAGCTGGACAATGGGCGGCGCTGAGGGGCGCACCCGCACCGAGGCTGACCTCACGCCCTGGCGTAGCGCGCGCGCCTCCGTCGGGCGCACGGTGCCGCTTGGTTTCCCGCGCGACGGGAAGTTCTGACCGCAAATCCTTCTAGCGTCTGCGAAAAAATGGCCGTGGTGCCAGGCGAAAATGTTGCATCGGCATCCGGCGAAGATGCGGGCGCTGTTCCTGTGTGCGCTGCCGCTGTTGCACCGCTTGCGTCTGGCGCTGTTGCACCTGCTGACGGGCCTGTTGACGGGCGGCGCGCTCCTCCGGGGTAATCTGCGGGCGGGCAGCGGCCATGCCATGCTCTGCCTGCCAGTCTTCATAGGATTTGGGCGCAAAGGTATCAACAGACGGTTTCGCTTCGAGCTTGGATGGCGGGATGACGGGCGCGACCGTCGGCCTGTCCGGTGGCGGTAGTGGATGAGGCGCTGGCGGCATGATGATCGGGCGTAATTCAGGCAAATGCGGCGCGGCAGCGGTATGATCGCGTGGTATATGCCGCTCGTGCACACCAAATGCGGGGGGACGTGGCGTGATGTGTGGCCGGTGCATATGCAGTAACGGATGGGCCGCTGCCATCCCCGCCAGTGCGGTGCCTGTTATCCGGGCGTGTTGCGCAAAGGGGCGCGGGGCCGAAGCTTCGGGCACGGCGCGGATGACGGGCGCAGGCGCAGGTGCGACTCTGACGGGCGCAGGCTGCGTGACCGGGTGCGGCACCAGGCCGATGATCTGCATGGACTTTGCGGGCTGCAAGGATTGCACAGGTGATTTAGGCGGCATGATTTGCGCACTTGCGGCCTTCTGTGGATGCCGCTCCCTTGGCAGTGCCCGTTCGATCAACGGGCCGATGACTGGCACATGATGAACATAATGGTGAATGAAATGATGCGTCGCGCGGCGGATCGGCTCACCCAGATAGCCCTCGGCCGCAGCCGCCATGCTCATTACACCTGCCGCAGCGATGCCTGCACTTATCATGAGGCGGCGTCCCCAGCGGCGTTTGCGGTGGCGCGGTGCAGTCGATGTGGGCATGGACGGGGGCGCTAAGCCTGCATCTGCCGAGATTCGCGCCATCACCCGATCAGCGAAATCTGCGTCCAAAGGCGGCGATGCCAATGTATCAAGCGCGTGTGCGAGTTCAGGATCAAGGGGCGGGAAATGCTCAGGCTCAGCCATATTGCCCTCCCCCTGCCAGTCCGGCCTTCAGCGCGGCGCGCGCCCGGAGCAACAGCGATTCGAACGCCTTGATGTTCATTTCCAGAATTTCAGCCGCATTCAGATTGGGCATCTCCTCATAATAAGTAAGGATGATAGCGGCGCGCTGGCGCTCGGGCAGAGCGGCAATCGCGCGGGCCACCGCTGCGCGCTGCTGTTCGGCTTCGATACCCGCGTCGGCGAGGGGGGCATCGTCAATCCGTTCGGGCACGGCCTCGTCGCTGGAGAAACGCTTGCGCCGCAGCCGGTCAAGGCACAGATTGGTGGTCACGCGGGTGAGCCACGCGGCGACACCCGGCCCACCTGCCTGCCAGCGCTCTCCAAATTGCCACAGCCTGACCATCGATTCCTGCGCCACATCCTCCGCCTCAACCGGATCCCCCAGCATCCGCCAGGCGATACGGTGCGGGAGCACTGCGTGGCGGTCGATCAGGATTCGGAAGGCTGCCGTATCGCGCACCGCCACCCGCGCCATAAGCGCGTCATCATCCTCTACGGATGCGCGGTTTTGGTCTGCTTGCACATGCGCCATGTCTCCCGTCTACATGACATAACGTTTCACGAAGTTAAACCCTTTGTTCAGGGACAATTCAGCAGAAGAGTTGCGTCAGGCGGCGAGAATGCCGGCCTTCTTGCCCGCGCGTTCAAAGCGGGTGATAATCTCCCCGACCTGCTCCGCCGAATGTTCGGCGCACAGCGAACAGCGCAGCAAAGTCATGTTGGCGGGGGTCGCGGGCGGGCGGGCGAGGTTCACATACAGCCCCTCATCCAGCAGCGCCTCCCACATCATCGCGCCACGCTCCAGATCGGGCATAATCACCGCGATGATCGCCGACTGCGGCGTCTGCGTGCCAAGCTGAAAGCCGAGGCTTTTTAATCCCGCGTGCAGGCGTTTGCTGTTCTCCCACAGATGCGCGCGCTTGTTGCCACCGTGCATCAGCTTGCGGATGCTTACCGCCGCCGAGGCGACAACCGAAGGCGGCGGTGCCGCTGTAAACACATAGGGCCGGCAGACGAGACGCAGTATCTCAAACTTGGGGTGGTTCGACACGCAGAATCCACCAACAGTGCCAACCGATTTGCTGAAGGTGCCGCAGATGAAATCAACATCGTCGATCACCCCCTGATCCTCGGCAACCCCGCGCCCATGTTCACCGATAAAACCCATCGAATGTGCTTCATCGACCAGCACCATGGCGCCGTGCGCCTTGGCGATGCGCACCATGTCCTTGAGTGGCGCGACATCGCCGAGCATTGAATAGACGCCCTCGAGCACAACCAGCTTGTGCGCACCTTCGGGCACGCGCTTCAGCCGCTTTTCGAGCGCTTCGATGTCGTTATGCTTGAACGGCACCACCTCAGCATCGCCCATCCGGCAGCCATCCCAGATGCTCGCATGGCTATCAATATCAAGGATGATATAATCGCCCTTGCCTGCCAGCGTGCTGATCGGGCCGAGCAGCGCCTGATAGCCGGTGGAAAACACCATTGCGTACTTGCGATCGTAAAACTCCTTGAGCGCCTCTTCGCAGTCTTTGTGTGGTGAGAAGGTGCCGTTGAGCACGCGGCTGCCGGTCGTGCCCGATCCGAAATCATCGAACGCCGCCTTGCCCGCCGCAATCACATCGGCGTCGAAGGTCATACCCATATAGTTGTATGTGCCGAGCAGGATGGTGTGCTTGCCATTGCAGATCGCCTCTGTGGGGGAGAGTACGCGCTGCATCACCAGGCTGAACGGATCGCGCACGCCGGTGGCGAGCAGGGTTGCGCGCTGTTCAATCAGCGGATCGAATTTGGAAAAGAGGTCAGTCATGAGTCTTTACTTCTCTCTGCCTTCGGCAACCGGGCTCGCCTTCAGCTTTATTACCGCATCGGTGAGCTGGCCGACCGTCTCAATCTCGGCCTGCATATTCATCGAAATGATGATGTCGAATGTGTCCTCAATCTCCGCGACAAAATCCATCACGGTGAGCGAATCCCATTCGAGATCACCGGCAAAGGTTGTGGTTTCGCTCAGCGCCACACCCTTTTTGTTGAAGGGGGTAATTGCATCGCAGATCGATTTATAGGTATCGGCTCGCTCAGTCATTATCGGTCCTCGTCAGTCGCGCTCGCGCTTTTGCCTAGCGAATGCGGCGAAAGGGGGGCAGTGTCAAAGGGGTTCCGCATGGAACAGCGACAAAGATTGCCTCTGGTGCTGCTTGGTGCGGCGCAAATCCTTGCTTGGGGCGCGATGTTCCTGCTCTGGGTGTTTGCGCTGCCATTGATTCGGGGGGCGCTGGGCGTGGATGAAAGGACGGCACTGCGCTGGGTGGGGATGGGGCTGGCGTTGCTCGCCGGCGTGGCGGCGTGCATGAATTTTGCGCTAAGGCGGATTGTGATGCGCCTCGGCGCATGGGCGACGCATGCGGCGTTGTTGCTTATCGCGGCCATAGGCTTTGTCATGATCGGCCATGCGCACCAGCCCGCGCTATTGCTGTGTGGCTATGTCGTGGTGGGGTTTGGATGGGCGAGCCTTGCCAATCTGCCCTACAAGATCATCCTGGAAGGGGTGGAGGAACACCGGATCGATGCCGTGCTCGCGCGCTTCAACCTGACCATAGTGGTGCCGCAAATCAGCCTTGCGCTGTCATTCGCTTGGCTGTTTGTGCACATCGGAGCGAGGGATGCGCTCAATCTCGGCGCGGGGGCAATGGCGGCAGCGGGGTTGATTTTGGCGCTCGCGGCGCTCGCGACAAGCGCGTGACGTTAACGATTTGGCAGGGGTGAATCGGTAAACATCGGGCCATGATCCCGATGCGCACCCAAACCGTGTTCAAGAACCGCTGGATGGCGCTCCTCTGGGCGGCGGGGATCATCTGGGCGGCGTATGATTTTGCGGGCGGCCTGCCCGCCCCGGACGCGAACAGCGCGGACGCCAATACCTCGAGTAACGCAAGCGACGATCCCCAGATCGCCCAACTCAGCAATGCGGTCAGCGCTATACAGCAACAATAGTCGGTGCCACGCAGCTACGGCGCAGCACCGGTATCGTCAACTTAGCATTTTCTGAAATGACCCTTGGCGTCGCGGCACATTTTCGCTTTGGCCTTCGCCTTGGCAGGCGCAGCCTTGGCGGCCGGCTTTGTCATCGCCGACTTGCCGCACTTGATGAAATGGCCCTTGGCATCGCGGCAGGGCGCAGCACTCAGCGGCGTAACGGCAACGAGTCCGGCCAGCGCTATAATCATGGCAAATTTGTTCATTATCCACTCCACAGTGTAAAAATTTAGCAGGCGTGGAAACAACTCCCCCCGCCCGGCGCGCACCATATCAAAAATGTAAACTGTGGAAAGTAAAATTATTGGGGTCAGCTCAGCTCAGCGCCGCTTTGAGTTTATCGACCAGATCGGTGCGCTCCCATGGGAAATAATCCCCGTCCGGCGTGCGGCCGAAATGGCCATAGGCCGCGCTGGACTGATAGATCGGCTTGTTGAGGCCAAGATGCGTGCGGATGCCCTTGGGCGTCAAACGCACGAGCTGCGGCAATACCTCTTCAATCTTGTGTTCCGCCACTGCGCCCGTGCCATGGGTGTCAACATAGATCGAGAGTGGTTCAGCCACTCCGCTTGCATAGGAAAGCTGGATGGTGACGCGCCGCGCAAGGCCCGATGCGACAATGTTCTTGGCCAGATAACGGCTGACATAGGCCGCCGAGCGATCCACTTTGGTCGGATCCTTGCCGCTGAACGCGCCACCGCCATGCGGGGCGGCACCGCCATAGGTATCGACAATAATTTTGCGTCCGGTCACACCCGCATCACCGTCGGGGCCGCCGATTTCGAAGCAGCCGGTGGGGTTGACGAAGATATGCTCGTCTGCGGGCATCCACCCTTGCGGGAGCACATCCGCAATCACATCCTTGATATAGGCGCGCAATTTGGCGCGTCCTTCGTCATTGTCCATGCCTGCCGCGTGCTGGGAGGAGACCACCACAGCGGTGGCGCGCACAGGCTTTTCGTCTTCATAGGCGAGCGTGACTTGCGATTTTGCATCCGGCTCCAGGAAATCGACCTTGCCCGAGTGGCGGTCTGCGGCCATGCGTTCCAAGATTTTGTGCGCATAATAGAGGGTGGCCGGCATCAGTGCGGGGGTTTCGTCGGTGGCATAGCCGAACATGATCCCCTGATCGCCCGCGCCTTCATCCTTGTTGCCCGATTCATCGACACCCTGCGCGATATGTGCGGATTGGCCGTGCAGCCGGTTGACGAACTCGAATTTGTTCCAGTGGAAGCCATCTTGCTCATAACCGATACGCTTGACCGTTTCGCGCACCGTGCGCTCGATTTCCTCCAATGCGCCAGATGCCCAGGCACCGTTTTCATACACACCCTTGCAACGGATTTCTCCGGCGAGCACCACAAGTTGCGTGGTGGTCAGCGTCTCGCAGGCAATGCGCGCTTCAGGGTCTTTCGAGAGGAACAGATCGACAATCGCGTCTGAAATCTGATCGGAGACCTTGTCCGGATGGCCTTCGGAAACCGACTCGGAGGTGAAGATGAAATGTTCGCGCATTGGAATAAATCCTTGGATATAACAAAAACTTTATATGAGGTTCGCCGCCCTTAGCGCGTTCGCCGCGCCAAGGCAATGCCGCTGATGAGCAGCAGCGCAGCGAAGGTCAGCGGGATGGCATTGCCGTAGCGCGAGAAGAGGGTGGGGGCGGTGGCCGGGGGTATGTCTGCTTCGATCACGCCCTGGGTGTGCAGCGGCTGCGTATATTTAAGATGCCCTTGCGCATCGATCACTGCCGATATCCCGGTGGTGGTCGCGCGGATGATGGGGATGCCTTCCTCGAGCGCGCGCATCTGCGCCTGCGCGAGGTGCTGTGGCGGTCCCCAGCTCCCGAACCAGGCATCGTCGGACGGGTTGATTATGAAATCCGGCCTGGTGGCGCGGTCGGTCACCTCGCCTGAAAAAATCGCCTCATAGCAGATGATGAACCCCGCTTTGCCGAAGTCCGGCAGCGTAAAAGTGCGCGGCCCCGGTCCCGGAATGTCATCAATGTCTCCGGGCACGAGGCGCGCGAGGCCAATCGCGCTCATCAGCGGGCGCAGCGGGAGATATTCGCCGCCGGGCACCAGATGCGCCTTGTCATAGCGCGCCACAATGTCGCCCGCCGCATTGATCACATATATGCTGTTGCGCGCGCCGGTGAAATGGCCCTGAGCGTCCACCTCCAGCTTTGGCCCGCCAAGTGCCAGCAGATCATGCGGGCCGAGATGGCTGGCCAGCAGGCGGCGCAGGCCAACATCGGTATCGAGATAGCGGATCGTCGCTCCCTCGGGCCAGATGATAAGGCGGGGGTGCTGCCGATTGGGCGGGGGCACCAAGGCCATCTGCTTTGCAAGAATGGCGGAATCATTATTGGGATCATTGCCAATCTCTTCGGGAATATTGGGCTGGATGATGACTATGTGCGGGTAGCTCATCTCTGAGGCTGATTTGGTCGTCGGCAGATAAAGGCCGCCCAGCCACAGCAGAGCACCGGCCAAGGCAAGGCCGCCGAAATGCCAAGGCCGCCCTGACGCTAAAATGAGGCAACTCAACACAATCGCGACACCGGAAACACCATAGGTACCAGTAAATGGCGACATTTCACGCAGCCAGGTGGGTTCAAACACCACCCCCACCGGGTCCCAGGCATAGCCGGTGAACAGCTCTGCACGCGCATATTCGGCGAACACCCAGGCGGAAGCGAAGATCAGGGTGAAGGGCAGGGCGCGTGCTCGTGCCCACCAGCTCCCCACCCCCACCGCGCCTACATAAACCGCAAGAAACGCGCCCAGCCCCGCAACGGCGGCCCAGCCGAGCCAATGCGGCATAGCGTCCTGATAGGTGAAGGCGTGGGCGATCCAGTTGCTGTTGACCATAAAATGCCCCCAGCCCCAGAACCAGCCGCGTCCCGCCGCCGCGCGCCAGCCGGGCGCAGAGCGTACCAGATGCATCAGCACCGCCAGCCCGATCAGCATGAGTGGCCACAGATTCATTGGCGCAAAGCCGAGCGCGGCCATCGCGCCCATCAGGAACGCGATCAGGCGAGGATGCGCCGCCACCATGTTGCCCAATTTTTCCACTGCGCCTATGTGCCACGCCAGTGAGCCAATACAAGACCGAAATCCTGCCCGTCACCGACGCCGCGATTGTGCAGGCCGCCGCGCTGATTGTGCAAGGCGAACCGGTCGCGGTGCCGACCGAGACGGTTTATGGCCTCGCGGCGGACGCCACCAATCCGGCTGCGGTGGCGGCGATTTATACCGCGAAGGGGCGCCCAGGCTTCAATCCGCTGATTGTCCATGTGCATGATCTGACGGCGGCGACGGCCCTCGCGGTGTTTGATGACATGGCGCGCGCGCTGGCGGAGTCATTCTGGCCCGGTCCGCTCACGCTCGTGTTACCCTGCGCGCAAACATGCCCAGTGGCGACGCTCGCCACCGCCGGTCTCCCCACCATAGCGCTCCGTGTTTCCGCCCACCCCGCGATGCAGGCGCTGCTGGCGGCGTCAGACAGGCCGCTCGCAGCACCCTCTGCCAATGCCAGCGGGCGGATCAGCCCGACGCGCGCGGCGCATGTCGCGGAGTCATTGGGTGGGCGCGTCCCGCTGATCCTTGATGGTGGCCCATGTGCGGTGGGCCTGGAGAGCACGATTGTTGCTGTGGGTGAGGGGAGGGTGCGCTTGCTGCGCCCCGGCGTGGTGACGCCCGCCGAAATTGGCGCGGTGGCGGGCGTGGCGGTTGTGTGCGCGTCGTCAGGCGACATTGAGGCGCCCGGTCAGATGCTGAGCCACTATGCCCCCGCCAAGCCCCTGCGTCTCAATGTGCACGCGTCCGCCCCGGATGAGTTCATGATCGGCTTTGGCACGGTCGACGGGGACATCAATCTCAGCCCGGCGGCTGACCTCAATCAAGCCGCCGCGCGCCTGTTCGACACGCTTCACGCCGCCGACGCCGCGCCGCGTGCCCATATTGCTATCGCGCCGATCCCGGAGACAGGGCTTGGCCTCGCCATTAATGACCGGTTGCGCCGCGCCGCCGCTCCCCGCTAAACCCGGCCCCGAATCAGCACAGGGATACATATGACGACACCTCTTAACATCGGTATTGCGGGCCTCGGCACGGTCGGCGCGGGCGTTGTGCGGCTGCTCAACGACAATGCTGCCCTTGTGACGCGCCGCGCGGGCCGGGTGATCCGGGTGGTGGCAGTGTCAGCACGCGACAGAACGCGCGACCGGGGAATTGATCTGGCCGGAGCGGATTGGGTGGACGCGCCCGAGCAACTCGCACATCACACTGGCGTTGATGTTGTTGTCGAGCTGATCGGTGGCGCTGAAGGCCCCGCCAAAGCACTTGCAGCCGCGAGCATTGCCGCGAAGCGCCCGTTCATCACCGCCAACAAGGCAATGCTCGCCGCGCACGGCATGGCGCTGGCGAGAGCTGCCGAAGCCGCGTCCGTGCCGCTCAAATATGAAGCGGCGGTAGCGGGCGGTTTGCCCGTAATCAAAGGCTTGCGCGAAGGCGCTGCCGCCAACCGGATCACCCAGATCAGCGGCATCTTGAACGGCACGTGCAATTATATCCTCTCGACCATGGAAGCGACCGGGCGAGAGTTTGCCGATGTGCTCGCCGAGGCGCAGCACTTGGGGTATGCTGAAGCCGACCCGAGCTTTGACATTGATGGCATCGACGCCGCGCATAAGCTCAGCATCCTCGCTTGCCTCGCGTTCGGCACGCGGATTGATTGTGCCGCCGTGTCCACCAACGGTATTCGCGCGGTTGATGCGTGTGACATTGCGCAGGCGAACGCGCTCGGCTTTTGTATCCGCTTGATCGGGCAGGCGGCGTATGATGCGGGCGGTCTGTATCAGGCGGTGCGGCCGATGCTGGTGCCGCTCGATCACCCGCTCGCGCATGTCAAAGGCGCGATCAACGCGGTGACGGTGGACGCTGATCCGGTCGGCCAGTTGCAGTTTGAGGGGCCGGGCGCGGGCGCGGGGCCAACCGCGTCTGCTGTGGTGGCCGATCTGATCGATCTGGCGCGCGGCAGTAATGGCGCGCCGTTCGGGATGCCGGTGGCGGCGCTTGAGGCGGCGGCCCCTGCTGACCCCGGCGCACGGATTGCCCGCTCATATGTGCGCTTTGCGGTCGAGGACAAGCCTGGCGTGCTCGCTGAGATTACCGCCGCGATGCGCGATTGCGCGGTCTCGATCGAGACCCTCATCCAGCGTGGCGAAGCACCCGGCGGTGGCGTGCTGGTGGTGATGACGACGCATGAAGGGCCGGAAGGCGCGGTGGCGCGCGCGCTGGCGCAGCTTGGCCAATCCTCCGCGCTCACATCGCCGCCGCTGGTGCTGCCGATTTTGGGGTGAGGCGCTAGTCCGTTGTATCAAACAGCCCCGCAAGTTGCTCGATCATCGTGCCGCCGAGCTGTTCGGCGTCCATGATTGTGACGGCGCGGGCATAATAGCGGGTGACATCATGGCCGATGCCGATCGCGCACAGCTCAACCGGCGAATGCGCCTCGATCCAGCCGATCACCTGCCGCAGATGCCGCTCCAGATAGCTGCCATTATTGACGCTGAGCGTGGAATCATCGACCGGCGCGCCATCGGAAATCACCATCAGGATGCGCCGTTCTTCAGGCCTTCCCACCAGCCGGTTATGCGCCCAGAGCAGCGCTTCACCGTCGATATTCTCCTTGAGCAGCCCCTCACGCATCATCAGGCCCAGCGACGTGCGCGCGCGGCGATATGGCGCGTCGGCGGGCTTGTAGATGATGTGGCGGATGTCGTTCAAGCGGCCGGGCATGGGCGGTCGCCCGCTGGCAAGCCAATCCTCGCGCGCATGGCCGCCTTTCCACGCGCGGGTGGTGAAGCCGAGGATTTCAACCTTCACCCCGCAGCGCTCCAGTGTGCGCGCCAGAATGTCAGCGGAGATGGCGGCAATGCTGATCGGGCGTCCGCGCATCGAGCCTGAATTATCGAGCAGCAGCGTCACCACCGTATCGCGGAAATTGGTATCGCGCTCGATTTTGTACGACAGCGAATGGCCGGGCGAGATAACGACACGGGCAAGCCGCGCCGCATCGAGCAGCCCTTCCTCCTGATCGAAATCCCAGCTCCGGTTCTGCTGCGCCATCAACCGGCGCTGAAGCCGGTTGGCGAGCTTGGTCACTGCGCCCTGCAAATGCACGAGCTGCTGGTCGAGATAGGCGCGCAGCCGGGTGAGTTCTTCCGGATCGGCGAGTTCGGTGGCGGCGATCACCTCATCATGCGCGGTGGACCAGATTTTATAGTCAAAGCCGGGCACCATGTCGGCCATTGGCCGGTTGGGCCGCACGGGGAGCATCCCGTCCTGCTCGCCATCGGCCTCCATATCGCCGTCAATATCGCTGTCCTGCGCTTCGCCATTTTCTTCGCTGGCGGCGTCATCGGCGGATTGCGCTTCGGCGCGCATGTCGGCGTCGCCGGTCTCGCCTGCATCCTCGTCATCGCCCTGATTTTGCTCAGTAGTCTCGTCATCGCTGTCGTCATCGTCGCCATCTTCGCTGTCGGGCGGCATCATCTCGCCTTCGACCAGCGCCAAATCTTCGAGCAGGCGTGCGGCGAGCTGTGCGAAGGCCGCCTGGTCATCGAGCGCGAGCGGAAGGGCGTCAAGGTCTGCGCCGCCCTTCTCCTCAATCCACTCCCGCACCTGCGCGAGGCCGGGTTCGGCGGCTTCCGGTGGCGCCTCCCCGGTCATCCGCTCGCGCGCAAGCAACTGGATTGCGGTGGAAAGCGGCACTTCATCGCGGGTCTGCGCGCGGGCAATGGGATCGGAGCGGAGTTTGAGATCAAGCGCATGGTTGAGATTGGCGCGCACTCCCGCCATCTCTTTTGCGCCCAGAGCCTCCACCCGCGCATTTTCGAGCGCATCAAACACGCTGCCCGCAATCGGATCAGCGGGGCGTTTGCTGGCGTGGAGCGCTGAATCATGGTGGCGCAATTTGAGCGCCATGCCATCGGCAAAGCCGCGCGCTTCGGCGACCTGATCGGCCGGAAGCGAGCGTGCCGGCGTCGGCACCCGCAGCGATTTGCCTAGCGCAACCGGCGTATCGGCGGTGAAGCTCAACTCCACTTCCGGCTCATGGGCAATCGCGCGGGCGGCACCGGTAAGTGCGGCCTTGAAGCGGTCAAGCGGGGTTTCTGTGGACATGTACAGCGGCTTATCGCAAAGCTTAAGATAAGGGTAGGGGGAATGGGTTAACGCGCGCCATTAACCGCGTATCTGGGTTGTGCGCGCCCCATATCCACGACATCCTCGCGCGCATGAAACACATCATTGCACTCGCGCTCGCCGCCACCGCCGCCGCCGCCCATGCCACTGGTCCCTTCGCGGTGCAGGGCCAATCCTTCAGCAGCTTGCAGGATGCTGTGAGCGCGATTGGCAGTGGCGCCGCCACCATATTGATCGCGCCGGGTACCTACCGGCAATGCGCAGTGCAGTCGGCGGGTGCAATTACCTACCGTGCCACGCATCCAGGCACTGTCGTGTTTGACGGGGCGGTGTGCGAGGGCAAGGCGGCACTGGTACTGCGCGGGCAGGAAGCGGGTGTGGTCGGCATCTCCTTCCAGAACATGCGCGTGCCCGATGGCAATGGTGCAGGA
>JAGWQR010000140.1 GCA_028869975.1 Alphaproteobacteria bacterium
CCAGCCGCGTCACCTTGTCCTGGCCCATCAGCCGCTCGAATTTGGCATCGGCCGGCGCGGGCAGATCGTTCGTCCAGCGCCATGGCCCATCCGGATCAACTGCGCCATGGCCATAACCGACCAGCTTGCGCCCCTCTCCCTGCCAGCCATAGAGCGCAATCGCCAGATCAACAGTCTGCCCTGCTGCGTTGCGGTAGCGCCCGAGCAGGCGATGATCGGCCCCATCAAAGCGGGGCGACCAGGGGTGGTCATTATCTATAGGCGCGCGTGTCCAGCCCGGCACGGCGGGCAGATCGATGTGGTGCGGCACGGGGATATGGCCATTGGCCGCAACGGCAGTGTTCCAGCCAACCGGCACCAGCATGAGCAGCAGGCTCGCAAAGAGTGCCGCAAGCGGGGTGACCCGCGATTTGGGTGCCGTCGGCACGGGATCAATCCAGGGCGCGCCGCGCACCCGATCAAAGAATGGCCAGCTCGCCAGCATCAGCACAATGATGACAAAGCCGAAAAAGAACCAGCCATAGATGATATGATCGACACTGATCGCCAGATCGGTGTTGGTCAAATACCCGATATAAATGGTGCCGAATGCGCGGATGCCATTCGCGATGACCGGCACGATGACCGCCGCCAGCATGAACAGCGCCCGCCGCACATTGCTCTTGAAACAGACATGCGCCGCCAGGGCGCCAAAGGCGAGCATCGCCACGAGAAATTTGATCCCCGAACAGGCCGCCGCCACCTGATAAAAGCCATTGGGCACGGTGATGAAAATACCGTCAATCTTTGCCGGAACATGCGCCACTTCGAGCAGCCAGATACAGATTTTGGCGGTAATCGTCTGGAAGAAGGGCACCAGCTCATCGCCAAAGGGAATGAGAAAGACCAGATAGAAGAGCGGAAACAGCAACCCGCGCGCCACCTGCGTGCCGAGCAATATCCACACACTCGCCTGCAGCATCACAACAAGCCCGGTATGGCGCAGCATCCCGAAATCGGCAGCACTCCCCAACAGCCAGACACCCGCCCCGGCCCCCAGCATTACCAGCCCTTTAAGGCCTGGTTGCGGGGTCATCAGCCTGACCTGATCCCACCGGATCGAGACCAGCCAGAGTGTGATCGGCAGGATAAACAGGCAATGGGTGAAGGTCGATGCTGTCCACCAGATGGTCACCATCGCCGCCGCATCACGCGCGAACAGCGCAAGCAGCGCGGTGATCGTTATCCCGAGCATGATGAGCGGGGTGCGCCACAGATCAGCACGGGTTGCAGCGGGCACAGCCAGGGTCGCCATCAGATCGCCCCCGCCAATTCCGGCAGATGGGCGAGCTGCGCGGCCCAGCCATAACGCGCCGCCATGCGCGCGCGCGCCGCAACACCCAGCCGTGCGGCATCTTCAGGGTTTTGCAGCAGCGTGACGATCCGTTTCGCCGTCACTGCCGCCCCGTCCGCCACAATGAAATCACGCCCGGCCAGCGCATCAATCCCGGTGGCGGCGCCCGAGGAGGCGACCACCGCCTTGCCACAGGCCATCGCTTCCAGCACCTTGTTCTGCACGCCGCGCGCGAGCTTCAGGGGAGCCACCACCAGCGCAGCCCGGTGCAGCCATACGCGTGTATCGGGTACTTCACCGGTCACCTCTACGCCCTCCATACCCCCAAGCGCCTGCACCGCAGCCACCGGATTGCGCCCGACAACGACGAACTTCGCCTCGGGCAACGCCGTGCGCACCTGTGGCCAGTCGGTGCGCACAAAATCGACGACCGCCTCAACATTCGGGGCATAATCCATCTGGCCAGTAAAGACGATGAGGTTGGGATCGCGCTCCGTCGTGGGATCGGGTGCGAAATGCAACAGATCAATCCCGTTTTCGAGCACCTGCACCTTTTCCGCACCCAAACCCGAGACGGAGCGGAACAAGTCCGCTTCCGCCGCGCTGACAAACAAGCTGACATCGGCACGCCGCGCGGTGGCAATCTCATACGCCTGCAAGCGCTTGTGCTCAAAGCGATTGGCCAGCCCTTTGAGGCCCCCCGCCATTGCCCATTGGCCATATTTGGCCGAATCCATGTCAACAAAATCCATCACAAAGCGCACGTCCAGGTTGTGCGGGACATATTGCGCCATTTGCCCTGAAAAAGCGTAAACGCAGCCGATCTCTCTCTCACGCAATAATGTATGGACATAATCCGCGAACGCAGAACTGCCAAAGGCATGAACCGAGGCGGGCCCGCCGCGCAGCAGCGCTTTCGTCATCGCGCCCGCCCGGCTTGCTGACCGGTCAAACACCGCGACCGACGCCGCCACACCACGCAACACATCCAGATGCGCCTTGTCGCGCTCATCATCACACAGCGCCACCACATGCACATGCGCCAGTTTCGCAAGTGCCTGAAGGATATGCCATGAGCGGATCTTGTCACCGCGATCCGGGGGGTAGGGAACGCGGTGCGCCAGAAACAAAATATCGTGCATCACCCCAGCCCGCGCGCGATGAAGGGCCCTATGCGATTGGCGGCCCAGAGTGGCAATTTCTGCCAGAGCTGCACCTGCAACCGGTATCTGGGATCAAGCGGGTTGATGTTACGGGGGGCTTGGCCCTTGGCGCTCCATTTGGCGTAGGTGAGCGGTACGGCTTCAAATCCCCAGTTCTTCTTGTAGGCGGCGGCCCCGGTGCCCGCTTTCGAGCGGCCAAAATCGAAGCGTGTGCAGCCGCGCGCGCGCGCATGATTCATCAGCGCAAAATACATCAGTTCATTGGCGCGCAGGTGCCGCGCTGTGCGGGTGCCGCCGCCCCAATAGGGCATGACGGTGCCGCGATGATAGAGACTCAATACCGATGCCACAGGCTGACCTTCATGATGCACGGTAAGAATGTCTGCATCCTCACCGAATGCATCCATCAAGGCGCTGAACAGGCTGCGGGGGAAAACCGGTGTGCCCAGATTGCGCACCGATTCGGCATAAACAGCATAATGGGCGGCACGCGCGGCGGCGCCATTCTCAACAGTCACCGTCATGCCCAGATCAAGACTTTTACGCACTTCGGCGCGCTGCTTGCGCGGAATGGCGGTGAGTTGCGCGTCATCATCCCTGGCCAGATCGCGCACAAAGCCGAGATAGGTCTGCGCATCGACATGCCAGCCCGCCGGTGCCGGGCCGCCGCGTAGTTCAATGGTGGGGCAGGACAGACTGTGTGCGAGCGCCTCGGCAGCCCGCGCAAGTGCTACAGCCGCCACCTCATCATGCGCAAGAATGCCACCATTCACCGCAAAGCCGGTTGAAACCAAAGCGCGCCCGAACAGCGGTGAATGCACGGCATTGAGCGGCAGCACCCCGCGCAGCGCCCTGCCACTCTCAGCAACCAGCACATAGGCATCATGCCCCGTACCCGCTTCAATCGCATCGATCCAGTCAAGCCGGTGGAACGGTGTCGTGCACATATCCTCCGCGATAAACGCGCTGATCCGCGCGCGCTCATCGGCACATTTCAGATTGGCGGGCCGCAACCGCAATGCCGGGATCACCGCGTGCATCATGGCGCGGGCTTTACGCCAGCCTCGGCAAGGCCCGCAACCACATGATCGTAGCGATCCCACTGAAACTGGTGCGTCAGACGCTTCAATTTGCCCGCCATAGCCTTCAATTTGGTGTAGTGGCGCAGTTGCGAGCGCAACGGCGCGGCAGTAACGCGTGGCTGATCGGGATCAATTTCCCATGGATGAAAATAGAAGCTCGCCGGTGCACCCGCCTGATTGGCCTGCTGGATAGCATAGGCTGACAAGCGATAGGGCAGCAGCCGGAAAAAGCCGCCGCCGCCCATCGCCATTGTCCGTCCGGCGATGATCGCGGTCGTGACCGGCAGTTCAATGAGTTCAACCGCGGCCAAGGGCCTGAAGGCAAAGCGCGGCGCCTCGGGCCAGCCATAATGATCGTGGCGGACTGGTGCGACACTGGAAGAATAGACATAGCCGCCCTCGATCAGCGCCTCATACGCCCAGGGCGTGCGCGCATCGAACGAGAAACTCGGCGCGCGATAGCCGATAACATGCTGTCCGCACGCATCCTCGATCAGCTTGCGGGTGCGCGCGATATTGGCGGCAAACCTGGCCTTGTCGAGCGTGAACACCCGCTCATGGCCATAGCCATGGCTGGCGATTTCATGGCCGGCATCGACAATCCGCCTGATGAGCGCGGGTGAGCGCTGCGCCACCCAGCCCAGTGTGAAGAAGGTCGCCTTCACCCCGGCCTCGGCAAACAGCGCCAGGCAGGCATCGCTATTATGCTCGGCGCGATACTCAAGCCGATTCCAGTCTTCGCGGTGGATCGTGTTTTCGAACGCGCCGACCTGAAACCAGTCTTCAACGTCCACCGAGAGGGCGTTGCGCATGACCAGCTTATCCGGCGGGCGCGCGCAGCGGCAGGGAGGCTTTGGCCTCATTCTCTCGCTCAACCCAGTCGATCAGCAGGGTGAGGATACGGCGAAGCTGCGCGTCCTGCGCGGCGAGTTGCGCTTCCATCTGGCTGGCACGCTCGGCCAGATCCTGGAGGATATGCGCATCGGTCGAAACCATGATCGGGGTCGTGCCAGCGGCTGTTGCTGTCCTGACTTCCGGCGTGCCTTTCGTCTCATCGCGGGCCTGATCGTCGACAATGGCGGCCACCGTTGCCGCGTCAAAATGCTCCAGATGATCGAGTGCGCCCAGCGTCAGCATCCGCTCAACCAGCGCGTTGATCCGGCGCGGAATACCGCCGCTCGCCGAGTGCAGTGCCGCATAGGCGCTCTCGGCAAATTCCGGACGGCCCGACCAGCCAACTACCTTCAGGCGGTGCATGATATAGGGGCCGACTTCGGCCTCAGTCATCGGTTCAAGATGGTGCGTCGCGATCACCCGCTGGCGGAGCTGTTCCAGATCTGCACTCGCCAGTCTTGTGCGGAATTCGGGCTGGCCGAGCATAAAAATCTGGAGGAGCGCGCGGTGCCCCTGCTGGAAGTTGGAGAGCATCCGCAATTCTTCCAGCGAACCATGCGGCAGGCCCTGCACTTCATCAACGATCAGTAGCACCTTGCGGTTCTCCCGCGCGCGCGCCTGCAGGAATTGCTCGATATGATCGAGCAGTTGCGCTTTGCTGAGATGGCCGCTCTCCAGCCCGAAAGCGTTGGCGACCAGGCGCAAAATATCGTCGCTCTCGATATTGGTGGAGACGATACGCACTGCGAGCACGCGCGCCGGATCAAGCTCCTTGAGCAGATGTTCGGTCAGCGTCGTCTTACCCGCGCCGATCTCTCCGGTGACAACGATAAAGCCCTCGCCCTGCGCCAGGCCATAGCCGAGATAGGCCATCGCTTTCTTGTGCGTCGCGCTCTCGAAATAAAAATGCGGGTCGGGCGTAAGCTGAAAGGGCCGCGCTGAAAATCCATAAAAATCCGTATACATTCGCCACCCCTCAGAATTGATACCGCATACCCAGCAGCGCCGCAGCCGACCAGCTCTGCAGGACACCTTGCTCGTCCGCCTCGAACAGGCCCAGTGATGCCCGGCCACTCAGATGATTGCCAAAGCTGTGCTGGTAAGTGCCGCTCGCGCCAAAACTCGTAACACTTGGCGCTGCCACTATACCCGATTTATACCAGTTGCCATAAAGATTGGCATCAAATTCCGAATGCGGAGACAGCCGCCGCGAGAGATAGGCCTGAATGAACGCGTTCTGATCCTCGCTGCCGTTAAGGAATCCGAGCGCGCCCGTGACAGGGGTCAGGAAATCGCGTCGCGCATAGCCCCCGGCCACACCATAGCCCCAAAGCCCCTGCTGGGTGGCATAAACCAGGTTCACCCCGCGCGTGCGGTAGACAGAGGCACTGATCGATTGCAGCGCGCCGCTCACACAGCCCCCTGTGCCGCCATTCTGGCCGCCATAGACGCAGCCGTTATACTGGCCGTTGAACGGGTTCTGCACCGCCTGGAAACTGGTGGGCAGCGCGGCAAGGCTGTTATCAAGCTGGCTGCCGAACGTGTCGATTTCATCATAGGCATTGATCGACACCGAGGAATATGGATCGAGCTGTGATGCAAACGTGCCGGTAAACGACCAGCTCCCATAGCGCCGCCCCGCCCGCGCTTCGAGATAGGTGTGCGCGCTGGGCCGCCACGCCACACCCGCATCCCAATAGACATCGGAGAGATCATAATAGGGCAGCTTGGGCGACGCCGGATCGGTCTGAAACCCGCCATTGGCATCAAGAATGGGGTTGCCGTTGGCATCCAGCAGCGGTGCCTGCTGCTCTGCCTTGACCTTTTCATACCCCACGCCACCGACCAGCGCGGTCGTGTTCGAAACGGGAACGGTGACATCGCCACGCACATGTTCCTGAATGAGCGATTGGTTGAGCGGCTCTGCATCATCACGCGCATAGGCGGCGCTCAGGTTCCAGCCAAACGGTAGCACGCCACTGCGCATCCCGACATTGGCCATCGCGATCTGATCGACCGAATGGCTCAGCACATCCAGTGGTGGTTGGCCGGTGGGCAGTTGCGCAGGGTTGGTGCTGTCCTCAATCTTGGTATAGCCGATGCGATACGATGCGCCGATATTCAAGTCGCCACGGTGCGTCGTCAGCGTCGGCCCGGCGTAAATCGAGTAAATCTGCGAGAGATTGCTGCTGGTGACGGGGTTGCTGTTGAGCGCGTTGCCGCGAATATCGAGGTTCGAGCGCGTACCGATCCCGCCGACATCGAGCGTCAGTGTCTGCGGCACCAATGCATAATCGACGCGGCCCAGCCCGCTGAACGTGGTCACGCGCGGCGCCCCAGTTTGCCAGCCGAGATCCTCTTCCACCCGCGCATCAATTTGCGCCTGCGTGCGCCGGTTGGAGGCCGAAATATCGACTCCCGCCGCCAGCGTGGTCGTCGTCTCTGCCGGGCCGTTGCCGCTGTCGAGTGGTGCATAGACCGACTGATCAACTTCCAGATAGGGTTGCACCGTCGTTTTGGCCATAAGCGGCGTTGTCAGCGCCGTGGTGCCGATCAGGGTCACCAGAATAGAGAAGTGCAGACGCATGGTCAGTCTCCTAATCCGTAATAAGCGCCATATTTGCGGGCCGTGCCATGATAGGTGACGCTGTTGATGCACAGATGCAGGTTGGGGCAGCCGTCGAGCAGCCCGATCGCCTCGCGCAGTGCATCTTCGGGGGTCTGGTCGGCACGAACGACCATCAGCATCTGCCCGACATGATGGGCGAGCGCACCCGAAGGCGATGCCGCCAGCGCGGGTGCCGAATCGAATACGACTACCCGATTTGAGTTGTTGCCAAGCTGCTGGATCACCTGATGCGCGTGCGCCGATGCCATCGCCTCGGTATCCTGGCTTGAGGCGCGCCCGGCGGGCAGAACCGAGAGTTTGGCAATGTCTGTCTGCAAGATGAGCCGCTCGACATCCTCGTGCGGATCAAGCAGCGCGTCCATCAGGCCCTTGGTGCCATATAATCCCAGCGTCGAGAGGATTTCCGGCTTGGCCACATCCGCATCGACCAGCAGCACCTCGATGTCGCGTTCGCACGCGAGCGAGAGCGCCAGATTGATCGCGGTAAAGGTCTTGCCCTCGTTGGGCTGAGCTGAGCAAACCTGGATCAGGCGGCCATTTTCAATCGGCATCCGCTGGTTGCCACCAAAGGCGGTGAGCAGCAATGTGCGCTTGATGAGGCGGATTTCCTCGGAAAGAATCGATGTAGGGGCCCCCGGAATGATGAATCCCCTGTCCTTGAGCTGTGCCAGATCAACGCACACCGGCGCTGCCCGGCCCGGTTGTGTGGGCATTGGGGCTTTAACGGGCGCGACGACCCGATCGGGTGCCTGCTCCGGCTGGCTCGGCGCGGGCGCGACCCATTCCTGCGGCGGGTTTTTGCGGAAATAATCCAGGCTGAACGCCTCGGCCGCCCGCTCCACGAGCGTGTCATGATCGAAGCCGGATTTGTTGTTGGGCATAAATGTCATCTCAGGCCACCATGCTGCGTTCGATAAATTCAAGGAGGAGGAGGAGCACGAACACCCCGCCCAGCGCGGCGGTACCCGCCTGGAAATATTTGAGATATTTCTGGTCTTGCGCGCGCTGTTCCACCGTCGTCACCCGGCTGATCGCGCCGATCACCGGCAGGCCGCTCGCCTTGGCGAGATGCGCCAGCGACGGGTAGGTCGTCACCACCCGGCTGCGCGCATAAGCTGCGCCCAGCCCGCCGAGTATTCCGACCAGCAGCACTGCGGCCAGCAGCATCGGTCTGTTCGGGGCCGTCGGATCGTGCGGCAGTGCAGGCGGGTCGATCACCCGGAACTTGACGGCGCTGGTCTGATCCTGAATCTGGCCACGCAGGCGGATTTCCTCGCGGTTCTGGAGCAGTTTGTCATACTCCGCCTTCTCGACATCATAATCGCGGTTGAGCTGCGCCTGCTGCGCGGCCACACCGGGTTGTGAGGTCTGCACTGCCTGTGCCTGCGCGATCATCTCCATGAGCTGGCTGCGCCGCGCACTTGCCGAGGCAAACGCCGCCTGTTTTTCCGCACGCTGCGAAATCAGGGCAGCGTAAGTAGGGTTGGCGGTCGTCACACCGGGTGCGTTGTGCATCCCGCCCGCTGAACCAGCAGCAGCCGCCGGTTCATGTGCCGCCGCCGCCCGCGCCGCCGCCAACTGACCGCGCAGTGAGGCCATGTCGGGATAATTATCTGTCCAGCCGCGCGCATGGCCCGCCGCGATCTGGCCTTCGATCTGGGCGACCTGCGCATGAGCCGGGCCCGCCCCGCCGCCCGCAGCGCCGGGCACATAATAGGAGGATCCCGGCGTTGTCACCGTAGCCGGTGTGCCCGCCAACTGGCCATTGAGTGCGGAGAGGCCACTTTGTGCAGACGCATAGTCGCCATTAACCTGTTCCAGCTCCTGCTGGGCCATCGCGACGCGCTGCTCGAGCGAGCCGCTGCCCGGCAGCACGCCCAGATATTTCTGCTCGAATTCGGCGCGCTTCTGATCGGCAGCCTGCAAGGCCTTGCCGCGCTCGTCGATCTGGTTATCGAGAAAGCGCAGTGATTCGCCGGTTTCGGTCCGGTTGCCCGAGAGATTTTCTTCCTCGAACAGGTTGATCAGCTTCTGGACAATCTCGGTTGAGAGCCGCGCATTGCCCGCATCCGAATATCCCGAGCGCGCCGAGGTTGCGGTGATCTCGAACAGATTATCCTGCTTTTCATCGACCTTGATCGTCTTGCGCAGGGCATCGACGGCATCGAGCACGTCCTGATCGCTGCTGACTGTGTTTTTCAGGCTGGTGCCGAGCACGACCTTCTTTAGGCTGACCGTGGAGGTGAGCGTGTCGCGCACCCGGTCAACGCCCTGCTGGCGCTGCTGATCGTCCATGCCGATCTTGTCAGGCAGGAGCGACTGGAGCTGCACGAAAATCCGCGCCTTGGATTCGTAGCGGTTCGGAACCATGCTGACGACGAGCCAGCCGGCTAAGCATATTCCCCAGGCGGTGCCGAGTGCCAGCCAGCGGTTGTGCCAGATATGATGAAGTGCCAGTCTGATCTGGTCGGTGATGCTGTTCATGCCTGTGTCTGCCCCATCACCGCTTTAGAATGCCGACTGGGGAATGATGATGACATCGCCCGGCTCCAGCTTCACATTGGCCGACGTATCGCCATGTTTGAGCAAATCATTGAGCTTGATGCCGAATTCGCGCTGCTTGCCGGTGGCCCGGTCATAGCGCACCAGCCGCGCCCGGTTGCCTGAGGCAAAGTCCGAGAGGCCGCCAACCGCAATCATTGCATCGAGCAGGGTCATGTTGGCGCGGTAGGGGAGCGAGGCAGGCTTGGCGGTGGCACCGACAATCCGCACCTGCTGCGAGAAAGTGCCCGAGAAGTTGTCAACAATCACCGAAACGATCGGGTCCTTGATATATTCGCCCAGCGCGACCTTGATGTCCTGCGCCAGCATGGTCGGGGTTTTGCCAACGGCGGGCATATCGGTCACGAGGGGGATGGTGATGCGGCCATCCGGGCGCACCTGCACCTTCGCGCTCAGATCAGGGTTGTGCCAGACGAAGACATTGAGCTGATCGAGCGGCCCGATAACATATTCCTCACCCGGCCCTTCCTGTTGCGACACGAACGAGGCCGGCGGCAACGCGCCCGAACCGCGTCCACCACCGCCTGCACAGGAGGAAAGCAACGTGGACCCAAGCCACAGAATCAGGGCGATGGTGACGATTTTCTTGGCGCGCATGGGACTCATACCCTTTCAAAAACACAAGTTGCAACGCGCACCTTTATGCTTCGAAGGTATGAACAACCGGTTATTAAGCCTTAAATTAACCGCTTTTGTGCGGATCAATCGTGGTTAATCAGGATTTCGCGCGCCGGGGGATGGGCGAGAAAAGCTTGCGGGCTGGCACTCGCACCATAAGCTCCCGCCATGAAGAGCGCGACCAGATCGCCCACCTCGGCTTCCGGCAGATGCACGCTGTCCGCCAGCCGGTCGAGGGGGGTGCACAGGCAGCCGGTGATCGTCACCACATCTTCAGGCGGCGCACCAAAGCGGCTTGCAATCGCCACCGGATAATTGCGCCGCACCACCGTGCCAAAATTGCCCGACGCCGCGAGCTGATGGTGCAGCCCGCCATCGGTGATCAGGAAGGTTTCACCATGGCTGACCTTTTTGTCGAGGATGCGGGTGAGATAAACCCCCGCTTCCCCCACCAGATAGCGGCCCAGTTCGAGCGAGAAAGTCGTGGCGGCGAGTGCCTCGGGGCGGGGTGCAAGAACCGCTGAGAGTTGCGCGCCAACCTCGCGCACATCAAGCGGCGCATCGCCCGCGAAATATGGAATGCCGAAGCCGCCGCCGAGATTGACATGTGGCGGGGCCTCGCCAATTTCCGTCGCCAGCTTGGCCGTCAGCGACACCGAGGCCGCCAGCGCCTCTGCCACCGCCGCCGCATCAAGCGCCTGTGATCCGGCGAAGATATGGAAGCCACGCCAGTCCGCCCCTGCCTGAAACAGGCTGCGCACCAGGTCGGGCACGCGCGCCGCATCCACCCCAAACGGCTTCGCCCCGCCGCCCATCTTCATCCCCGAACCGCGCAGATCAAAATCGGGATTGACCCGCACGGCGAGGTGGGGCTTCACATGCATTTCCTTGGCGATGCTGAGCGCGCGGTGCGCCTCCCCTTCGGATTCGAGGTTGATTATGACCCCGGCTTCGAGCGCCGCCGCCAGCTCGGCATCGCGCTTGCCCGGCCCGGCAAACGAGATGGCGTGCGCGGCCTTGCCCGCTTGCAACGCCCGCGCCAGCTCCCCGCCCGAGGCCACATCTAGCCCATCGACCTCACCAACCATCGCTGCAACCAGCGGCGGAAACGGGTTCGCCTTCACTGCATAATGCAGCGCAACCTCAGCAGGCAATGCCGCACGCAATGCCGCGATTCGCGCCTTCACGAGCGCGAAATCATAGACAAACAGCGGTGTATCCCCCGCTTCATGCGCCAGATCACTCGCCGTGCGCCCGCCGATGACGAGTTCACCATCGCGCGCAGCAAAGCCGGGGGGGATGGGGCCAAATTGTTTCATGCCCGCGCTTTACCCATCAGACGTTAATTCCGCCCTTACGCCCGCGCGATCGAGCTTGCCATTGGGGTTGCGTGGTAATTCATTGCGCCAGATGATCTGCGCGGGCTGCATGAAGCTGGGGAGCTCATGCTTGAGGTGGCGCGAAAGCGTTGCCGCCGCTTCATCCTGCGCTAACCAAGCCTTCGCGCGCGCCACCAGCAGGATCACCGCGCCGAGCCGCGCATCGGGCTTGCCGAAAGCGATACACTCGGCCACCGCCCCGCTTGCCAGTGCCGCTTCCTCGATCTCCTGCGGCGAGACCCGGTTGCCCGAGGTTTTAATCATCTCGTCGTCGCGCCCGACAAAGCGCAGCAGCCCGTCCGCATCCGCCACCACCGTATCGCCCGACCAGACGGCCGTGCCGCCATAGCGGCTCCAGGCCGGAGCAGGGAGAAAGCGCTGCGCGGTGCGTTCCCGATCACGCCAATAGCCCTGCGCGACCAGCGGCCCGGCATGAACCAGCTCGCCCGCCTCCCCGGCAGTGGCCTGCGTGCCGTCGGGCCGCACCACCATCACCTCGGCAAAGGGAATGGCGCGGCCAATCGAGTCGGGGTGCGTTTCCAGCAACTCCGGCGGAAGGACGGTCGAACGGAAGGCTTCGGTCAGGCCATACATAGCGTAAATTTCTGTATGCGGCGCACGCGCGCGCAATCCGGCAATCAATGGCGCGGTGAGTGCACCTCCCGAATTGGTGAGGCGTTTCAGATGCGCGGTTGCCCCCTCGGGCCAGTCCGCTTCTATCAACTGCACCCAGAGCGGGGGCACCCCGGCCAACGTGGTAATCTGGTGGTGTTCAAGCGCGCGCAGCACATCTTGGCTACGCAAATAATCGAGTGGCACCATGCTCGCACCTGCAGCCCAAGCTGAGAGCAGTTGGTTCTGGCCATAATCGAAGCTGAGGGGCAGCACCGCGAGGGTGCGATCCGTCGGCTCCAGCCCCAGAAAATGTGCCACACTCACTGCGCCGAGCCAGAGATTGGCGTGGGACAGCATCACGCCCTTGGGTTTGCCGGTTGAGCCCGACGTATAGAGAATGGCGGCAAGGCTGACCGGCTTGTGCGACGAAGGCGGCAGCGCATTGCCCACCCAGTCAATCTCTCCCTCCAGCGCCACGGCGCAACCTTCAGGCACATCACCTGAATCCAGTGTTTCAGCCCGGCCCGCCTGCGTTATCAACATCGTCGCGCCACTATCGGTCAAAATATGCGCGACCTGCATACGCCGCAGCACCGGGTTGATCGGCACATGAACAAGGCCGGCCCGCGCCGCAGCCAGTGGCATCAGGCACGCCGTCAGAGTCTTGGGCAGCCAGCTTGCCACCCGGTCACCAGACATTAACCCTCTCGTGCTAAGCCATGATGCAAGTGCGCCGATCCGGCGTTCGAGTTGCGCGTAGGTCAGGGTTGCGTCTGCGTAAACAAGCGCGTTTGCGTTTGGGGCGCCGAGAAGCGTAAGATGGTCAAGCGGGCGCGGATGCGGATCGGGTATCATTACTGCGCTTGTCGCTTGGGCGGGCGGCGCACGCAAGAGTGAAAGTGACTGAGCTGAAATGTGGGTCAAAGGTGAAATCATCCACAATCTGAACAAGGCGCATGGTGGCGTCGCCGATGCGCTGACCCGCAATGGCCAGCCGCACCTGTTCGATCGGCTGACCTGGTTCAAATTGCTGTGGATTCATAATGACATCGGTGCGCGCCCGCTGATTGCCCGCTCATGGGCGCAGGGCGCACGCTGCTGGCTGTTTCTGGCCGAGCAGAAGCGCGGGCAGGCAACTGCACTCGCCAATTATTATACGCTTGCCTTTCGCCCGGTGTTTACGGGGGGGGAGGAGAATGGCACGCGCCACGCGCTGCTGGTTGCGCTGGCGCGGCGGCTGCGACATGGCAGCTTGCGTCTGCACCATATCAGTCTGGCACCGGTGCCGGTCGCGGATGGCAGCGCCGATTTAATTGCGCGTGCGTTCCGCACGGCGGGCTGGCATGTCTACGAACGTATGGCGACGATGAACTGGACGCTCAATGTCAATGGTCGCAGCTTTGATGATTATTGGGCGGAACGCCCCGGAGAATTGCGCGCCACGCTGAGCCGCAAGAGCAAGAAATCCGATTTGGGTGTCGAGATTCACAAGCAGATCATTCCTGAACTCTGGGCCGAGTATGAATCGATCTATGCTGAAAGCTGGAAACCGGCTGAGGGATCGATAGAATTTCTCCATGCTTTCGCAAAAAACGAGGCGCGTTATGGCGCGTTGCGACTTGGAATCGCCCGGCATGAGGGTGCGGCCGTGGCAGCCCAACTGTGGACGATCGAACCGGGTGTGGGTGGCCCGCGCGCGATTATCCACAAACTCGCCTATCGCCAGAGCGCCGCCGAACTCTCCCCTGGCACAATTCTGACCGCTGCCATGTTCCGCCATGTTATCGACGAAGATAAAGTGGCGCTCATTGATTATGGTACGGGCGACGAAGCCTACAAGGCCGACTGGATGGAAGAACGCAACCCCTTGATGCAGATCGACTGTTACAATCCGCGCAGGCTCGCGGGTCTGGCAGGATCGGCGCGCTTGCGCTTGCGCGCGCTTGCGCGACGCGGCGGACGGGATTAACGCGCCCCCCCATGCCCGATTCCAGCATCAGCAAGACAGATGTGCGGCTCCGACAGTTGCTGATCGATCTGCTCGGCTTGACGCCGGCCCGCGCCCAGGCCTTACGCCCCGATTCCGGACTGTTCGGCACGATGCCCGAACTTGATTCGATGGCGGTGGCGGGCCTGCTGACCGAAATCGAGGACTCCTTCGGATTCATCATTGATGATGCGGATGTGGATGGCGACATGCTGGCGACATTTGGCAGCCTGAGCGCCTATATCCGCCAGAAAATCAACACCGGGACCTGACAGTGGAGCGTGGGGACTATTCCTGGGCAGGCGGCAGCGAAGCGCTGGTGCGCTGCGCCCCTCAAGCCCGTGTCCAGATCATCCTGCTGCCCCCGCTGTTTGACGAGGCCAACCGGATGCGCAAGACGCTGACCAGCGTCATGCGCGCGCTCGCCACGCAAGGGATTGGCACGCTGCTGCCTGATCTGCCCGCCATGGGGGAAAGTCTGCTGCCCTATGGTACAGCAACGCTGGCCGACTGGCAGATTGCTGCGGCCGCGCTCGGCCAGATACTCGCCGGGCAGGAACAGCTTGTGCTCAGCGCAGCGTTTCGGGGCGGAGCCCTGATCGACAAAGCGCTGGCACAGCATCCGCGCTGGCGGCTGGCACCCGAGAGCGGGACTCGCCTGCTGCGCGACATAAAGCGCATGGTGTCGCTGCGACCGGATTATGCGGCGGGCCAGGATCCCTACGGGCAGTCGGGCCATGCGCTGCCCCCCGCATTCGTTGCTGCCCTTGAAGCCGCTACACCGGATATGGCTGGCCAGATCAGGACGCTGCGTCTCAACGATGACCGGACCGAAGCCGATGCACGCATCCCTGGCACGCCGCTCTGGCGCCGTTCCGAGCCGGGCGAGGATGCCGCGTTGACTGCCGCACTCACAACCGATCTTGCCACATGGGCGAAGCAATGCGCCGCATCTTAAGCTTCGATTGCGCGGGGAATCGATGCTGGGCAACGCTCGATGACGCAGCGGGCACCACCGGGCTGCTGATCGTTTCGGGCGGCAATGAAGTGCGTGCCGGTACCCATCGCGGGATGGCGCAGATCGCCGCCG
>JAGWQR010000141.1 GCA_028869975.1 Alphaproteobacteria bacterium
AAGATCTTCAATAAGAAGCGGATGAAACGCTTGAATTCCTAATCGATGAAGAGTGGGAGCACGATTCAAGAGCACATAGCGTCCCTTAATCACCTCCTCCAAAATACCCCATACCTCAGGTGGTGCTTCTTCAATAAGACGGTTGGCACGCTTGATCGTGTTTGCAATCCCAGAATCTAAGAGTTCATGAATCACAAAAGGCTTGAATAATTCCAACGCCATCTTTTTCGGAAGTCCGCACTCGTTTAATTTCAAGTCGGGACCGACCGCAATTACAGAGCGCCCCGAATAATCCACGCGTTTTCCAAGCAAGTTTTGTCTAAAACGCCCTCCTTTTCCTTTGAGCATATCCGCCAAGGACTTTAATGGACGCTTCTGCGCATTCGTTTGTTGTTGTCCTCCCACACGAATACTATTATCGATTAATGCATCCACCGCTTCTTGGAGCATGCGCTTTTCGTTGCGGACGATGATGTCCGGCGCTTTGATGTCCAGAAGTTTCTTCAGGCGGTTATTGCGGTTGATGACGCGGCGGTAGAGATCGTTCAAGTCCGAGGTCGCAAAGCGGCCACCGTCCAAGGGCACCAGCGGGCGCAATTCGGGCGGGATAACCGGCACGACTTCCAGGATCATCCATTCAGGCTTGTTGCCGCTTTCCAGGAAGCTCTCGACAACCTTCAGCCGCTTGATAATTTTCTTGGGCTTGAGTTCGGACTTGGTCGTGGCGAGCTCCTCGAGCAGCACTGCCTTTTCACCTTCCAGATCAAGCTCTTCGAGCATCCGCTTGACTGCTTCAGCACCGATCCCCGCCGAGAAGGCGTCCTCGCCATATTCGTCCTGCGCGTCGAGCAACTGGTCTTCCGACAGAAGCTGAAATTTCTCCAGCGCGGTCAGGCCGGGCTCAAGCACAATATAGCTCTCGAAATAGAGCACGCGCTCCAACTGCTTCAACTGCATGTCGAGCAGGAGGCCGATGCGACTGGGCAGCGATTTCAGGAACCAGATATGCGCAACCGGAGCGGCCAGCTCGATATGGCCCATGCGTTCGCGCCGCACCTTGGAGACGGTGACTTCAACACCGCACTTCTCGCAGACAATGCCCTTGTATTTGATGCGCTTATACTTGCCGCACAGGCACTCATAATCCTTGATCGGGCCGAAGATGCGCGCGCAGAACAGACCATCACGCTCGGGCTTGAACGTACGGTAGTTGATCGTCTCGGGCTTCTTGATCTCGCCAAAGCTCCAGCTCCGGATGCGCTCGGGTGAGGCAATACCGATCTGGATCTGGTCAAAAGTTTCGGGCTTGGCCATCGGGTTGGCGAAACTGGTCATCTGGTTCATATCATCAGGCTCCAAATTGCCCCGCCACAACGGGCAGGGCTTGGGAAATTAAGCACGAAATTATTCGGCCGCCGGCAGGCTGGCGCTGGCGGCGTCCTCGGCGATCTCGTCGAGCGTTGAGAGGTCAACATTCAGACCCAGCGAGCGCATTTCCTTGACGAGCACGTTGAAGCTCTCGGGGATACCCGCCTCGAAGCTGTCATCGCCGCGCACGATACTTTCATAGACCTTGGTGCGGCCAATCACATCGTCCGACTTGACGGTGAGCATCTCCTGCAAGGTATAGGCCGCGCCATAGGCTTGCAGCGCCCACACCTCCATTTCACCGAAGCGCTGGCCGCCGAACTGCGCCTTGCCGCCCAGCGGCTGCTGGGTGACGAGCGAGTATGGCCCGATAGAACGTGCGTGGATCTTGTCGTCGACCAGATGGTGCAGTTTGAGCATGTAGATATAGCCCACCGTAACCTTGCGGTCGAACGCATCACCGGTGCGCCCGTCATAGAGCGTAGACTGGCCCGAGGTATCGAGGCTCGCCAGCGTCAGCATTGCCGAAACATCGCTTTCCTTAGCGCCGTCAAACACCGGGGTCGCCATGGGCACCCCGTTTTTGAGCAGCCCGGCCAGCTCGATAATGTCGGCATCCGAACGCGATTTGACCTCTTCGGCGTATTTATCGCCATAGACTTCGGTCAAGCGCGCACGCACCGCTTCGGGTGGCTTGCCTGCCGCTTCTCCGCCATTCTCGCGCCATTCGGTCAACGCCGCCTGGATCGACTGGCCCAGCCCGCGCGCGGCCCAGCCCAGATGCGTCTCGAAAATCTGGCCGACATTCATGCGCGATGGCACACCTAGCGGATTGAGTACAATGTCTACCGATGTACCATCCGCAAGGAACGGCATGTCCTCCACCGGCAGTATCCGCGAGATAACACCCTTGTTGCCATGGCGTCCGGCCATTTTGTCGCCGGGTTGCAACTTGCGCTTCACCGCGACGAACACCTTGACCATTTTGAGCACACCAGGTGCCAGATCATCACCGCGCTCCAGCTTCTCGACACGATCTTCATATTTCGCGTTGATTGCCTTCACCGCCTCGTCATACTGGCTCTTGATACCTTCGAGCAGCGCCTGCGCGGCGTCATCGCCGACCGCAAACTTCCACCAGTCATGCGGCTCAGCGTCGCCGAGCAGTGCCTCGTCGATGACCCCTTTCTTAACCCCCTTGGGTGTTGCAGTGGCGACCTGGCCGAGCAATGCATCCTTCAAACGCGCGTAAGAGGCGCGGTTGAGGATCGAGCGCTCGTCGTCCCGATCTTTCGCCAGCCGCTCCTTCTCCTCGGACTGGATGGCGCGGGTGCGATCATCAATGTCGATACCATGGCGGTTGAACACGCGCACCTCGACCACCGTTCCGGCCACACCAGGCGGCAGGCGCAGCGAGGTGTCGCGCACATCGCTCGCCTTTTCGCCGAAGATGGCGCGGAGCAGTTTCTCTTCCGGCGTCATCGGGGATTCACCCTTGGGCGTGATTTTGCCGCACAAGATGTCGCCCGGTTCAACCTCGGCCCCGATATAAACAATGCCTGCCTCATCGAGGTTCCTGAGCGCTTCCTCGCCCACGTTCGGAATATCGCGGGTAATGTCTTCCGGCCCGAGCTTGGTATCGCGCGCGACCACTACAAATTCCTCGATATGGATCGAGGTGAACACGTCATCCTTCACGATGCGTTCGGAAATCAGGATCGAATCTTCATAGTTATAGCCGTTCCAGGGCATGAACGCGACGAGTGCGTTGCGGCCCAGCGCCAGCTCGCCCAGCTCGGTTGAGGGGCCATCGGCAATCACATCGCCCGGCTCAACCACATCACCCACCTTCACCAGCGGGCGCTGGTTGATGCAGGTGTTCTGGTTCGAGCGCTGGAACTTCATCAGCGTGTAAATATCCACGCCTGACTGACCCGCCTCAACCATGCCGGATGCGCGCACCACGATACGGGTGGCGTCCACCTGATCGACAATGCCACCGCGCTTGGCAACCACCGCCGCACCCGAATCGCGCGCCACAGTCTCTTCCATGCCGGTGCCGACAAACGGCGCTTCGGCGCGGACCAGCGGTACCGCCTGGCGCTGCATGTTCGAGCCCATCAGCGCGCGGTTGGCATCGTCATTTTCCAGGAACGGAATGAGCGAGGCCGCGACCGAGACAAGCTGCTTGGGGCTAACATCCATCAGCGTGATCCGGTCACGCGGCGCAATCAGGAATTCGCCCGCTTCGCGCGCCGAAATCATCTCCTCGGCGAACGAGCCATCCTTGTTGAGCTCGGCGTTGGCCTGCCCGATGACATGCTTAACTTCTTCCATCGCGGAGAGATAGACCACATCGCCGCTTACCTTGCCATCAACCACCTTGCGATACGGGGTTTCGATAAAGCCATATTTATTGACCCGGCTGAAGCTCGCCAGCGAGTTAATCAACCCGATGTTCGGCCCTTCGGGCGTTTCGATAGGGCAGATGCGACCATAATGGGTTGGATGCACGTCGCGCACCTCAAAGCCCGCGCGCTCGCGCGTCAAACCGCCCGGCCCGAGCGCGGACACGCGGCGCTTGTGCGTCACTTCCGAGAGCGGGTTGGTCTGATCCATGAACTGGCTGAGCTGCGACGAACCGAAGAACTCGCGCACCGCCGCCACCGCCGGCTTGGCGTTGATGAGGTCGTTGGGCATGATCGTGGAGACATCCACGCTTGACATCCGCTCCTTAACCGCGCGCTCCATGCGCAGCAAGCCGATGCGGTACTGGTTTTCGAGCAATTCGCCTACCGAGCGCACGCGCCGGTTACCGAGATTGTCGATGTCGTCTATTTCGCCTTTGCCATCCTTCAGATCAACCAGCGTCTTGACGACGGCGAGAATGTCCTCGGTGCGCAGCACGGTATAATCGTCGGGCGCATCGAGCGCGAGGCGCATGTTGAGCTTGACCCGGCCCACGGCTGAGAGATCATAGCGCTCGGGATCGAAGAACAGCCCCGCGAACAGCGCTTCCGCCGTTTCACGCGTGGGCGGCTCGCCGGGGCGCATGACCCGGTAAATGAGGTCAAGCCCCATATCGCGGTTCTCGCACTTGTCCACCTTCAAGGTATTGCGCATCCATGCGCCAGTGCTGACATGATCTATGTCGAGCAGTTCGAGCCGGTCAACACCTGCTTTGTCGAGCTTTTCCAGATTGTCGGCGGAGACCTCCTCACCGGCTTCGATATAGATTTCGCCGCTGGTCGCATTGATGAGATCGCACGCAGCATAGCGGCCAAAAATCTCTTCGGTCGGGATCAGCAGTGTAGTCAATCCATCCTTTTCGGCCTTGGCTGCAGCGCGCGGCGTAACCTTCTGATGCGCGGCAAAAACAACTTCGCCTGTCCCAGCATCAATCACATCATAACCGGGTTTAGTTCCGCGCCAGTTTTCGGTGACAAACGGGATTTCCCAGCCGTTGGCGCCGCGCTTGTAGGTAACAATGTTGTAAAAATGCGCGAGAATCGCCTCGCTATCCAACCCGAGCGCAAACAGCAACGCGGTAACCGGAATTTTGCGCTTGCGATCAATCCGGACATTGACGATGTCCTTGGCGTCAAACTCAAAGTCGAGCCACGAACCGCGATAGGGGATCACCCGTGCAGCAAACAGATATTTGCCCGAAGCATGGGTCTTGCCGCGATCATGATCGAACAGCACGCCGGGGCTACGGTGCATCTGCGACACGATGACGCGCTCGGTGCCGTTGATGAAGAAGGTGCCGTTCTCGGTCATGAGCGGCATGTCGCCCATGTAAACTTCCTGCTCCTTGATATCCAGAACCGAGCGGGTTTCGGTATCATGATCGACCTCAAAAACAATGAGGCGCAGCGTCACGCGCATCGGCGCGGCGTAGGTGATGCCGCGCTGGCGGCATTCTTCAACGTCATATTTCGGGTCTTCTAGCTCGTAATTCACAAAATCCAGCTCGCACGTGCCGGCAAAATCGCGGATCGGGAACACGCTGCGCAGCGTCTTTTCCAGCCCTGATACATAGCCTATGGCCGGGTTCGAGCGCAGGAACTGCTCATATGATTCGCGCTGCACCTGAATCAGGTCGGGCATCCGCGTCACTTCATGGATGTTGCCGAAAACTTTGCGGATGCGCTTTTTGGCGACGGCGATTGCCGGGGCCGTTGCAGATGCAGTTGTCATCAATTCGAGCCTTTTTCTCAACAATTTCGGGCAGCGCAAAAACGACAAAAGCCGCGTATTCCCGCATGCAGGAATCGCAGCTTGCGTCGTCTGATTTCAGCCCGCTTCCCATACTTCGAGTGCGTCGCGCAAGGCGCACCCTATCCCGGAAGCGTGCCGAGATGTTGGACATGTAGGAAATGCGCTGCACCCTGTCAAGGCCTGGCGTCTCAGATACTCGCGATAATCTGCTCTGCTGCCTGTGCCGCGCGCTTTGCCGCCTGCACCAGATTGTCCATGAAATCACCGCCGCTGGCATGATTGGCATCATCGGTGGTGGCCTTGATCCCCGCCCACGGCAAACCCAGCTTGCCTGCGACCTGCGCCAGCGCCGCCGTTTCCATATCGACCAGATCAGCGCCGAGCTGGTTGCGCAGCAGTGCGGCCTGCGATGGGCATTCAAGGAAGCAGTCGCTTGAGGCGATGCGGGCGAGTGGCAAGCCGATGTCGGGGATCGCGCAAGCTTTGAACGGGTGCACCTGCGCCGGACCGATCGGCCAGGTACCGGCGGTATAATGGGTGAAGCCTTCACTGCGCGCCGCGCCATAGTCCCCCTGTACAGCATCGGCAAGGATGAAACAGTCCCCCGCAATCGTACCTAGCGATCCGGCGGTGCCGATAATCATGATGAGGTCAAGCCCCGCTGCCGCCAGCGTTGTGGTCGCGTGCGTGGCATTAACCTTGCCCACGCCACTACAGGTGATGGCGATGCTGTGCACGGCATGGTCGAGATGGCGGATACTCAGCCCGGCGCGCTGCTCTGTTGTGCCCGGCTGATCAGGCAGGAAAGCCGCCGCTTCCTGCTCAACCCCGGTGATGATCCCGATCCGCATCGGCTCAATCACCCGCAAACGCGATCAGCGCCTGCGCCT
>JAGWQR010000142.1 GCA_028869975.1 Alphaproteobacteria bacterium
ACATCGCGCGGGCGGCGGGCCAGATCCTTGCCGGTATCGGGGTTGATGCTCGCGCTGTGCGTATAATTGGCGGCGAGGATGAGGCCGCGCGCCACCTGGCCATTCGCCTCCAGCTCCAGCCCGTGCGCGCGGGCGCGGGCAATGTTGCTGTAGGTGAAGCTGGCGGGGTCAAAATCGATCAGATTGTGCGTGGTACGGTAGAAATAGGTCGCGCGCAGGTGGATGTTATTCGATATAATGTGCTCGATTCCGCCATCAAAGCTGTTGGCGGTCTCGGGACGCAGCGTCGCCGTGCCATAAAATGGCGCATAAAGCTGGTAGAGCGTCGGCGCCTTGAAGCCTTGGGCAAAGCTGGCACGCAGGGTCGTGTCGGTGCCCAGCACCCATGCCCCATTCGCTGCTGCCGTGACATGCCCGCCAAAACTGCGCGCATGGTCATAACGCAAGCCCCCGGTGAGGGTGAGGCGCGCGGCAGGGTTGAGGATCGCCTGACCGTAAAGACTGTCGGTGGCGGTCGTATAACGAAATGCCGGATCACCATAAATATCGGCGGCGGAATCGATCGAGGACGCCTCATGCTCGGCCCCGTAGGCGAAGCGCAGTCCCTTGCTCGCCTGTGTATCGCCCTGATATTCGATCCGCTGAGACTGACCGATGTAACCGAATTCGAACTGGGCGTTCACGGGTAGCGCGCCGTCATAGGTGTTGCGGTGGATATTGGTGAGTGTGTAGCCAAGGGTGTTTTTGAATGTTCCGAAATCGGCATGCAGCAAGGCATTGCCCGACGCCTCGCGCGTGATGACATATTCAGCATCATCGCCGAAAGCGCCCGTTGGCGTGTTGTACCCGTCGATCATCGTGAAGCTGCGCGCATAGCGGCCGCGCAGATCAAGGCTGATGTCATTCGAGAGCCGCACGGTGGCGCGGGCATTGGCGTAATGCTGGTCGAAACCGTCGGCTTCCTTGCCGCCTTCCGAGGTGGCGAACGCCGAGATGCCACTGGTATGATACCAGCCGCCACCGAGTGCGATCCCTAGTGGGCCGAAGGTATCGGCGACATGGCCATTGAGCGACGAGGTGCCATAGGAGCCGCCCTCGGCGCTGGCGCCGCCGGTGAGGTTATAGCTCGGGCATTGCGTGGTGATATTGACCACGCCGCCAATCGCAGATGATCCCCAGGGCACCGAATCCGCCCCGCGCAAAATCTCGACCCGGTTGATGTCGCCTGCCAGCAGAGTGCCGAAATCATAACCGCCGCCGGGTGACGAGGGATCATTGACGCGCACCCCATCGATCACCACCAGAGTTTGTTCCGACGATGCACCGCGAATGAACAGGCTGGTCGTGCCGCCCACCCCACCATTGCGCGCGACAGATACGCCGGGGGTGGTCGCGAGAATGTCAGCGAGGATGGGGGTTTGCAGTGTTTCAAGCGTGGCTGCATCGATGATGCTGATCGCGTCGCCGGTTTGCGATAGGAGTTGCGGCGTGCGCGTTGCGGTTACTACAATATCGCTGGTATTATCGGCCAAGCCCGCTGCGGACAGCATCGCGAGGGCGGCAACAGTAACAAAATATTTGGTCATAAATCCTCCTTCATAACGACCTTTCCTGTCGTCACGCGGAGGCAAGGCGCTCAACAAGCGCGGCACCTTCGTTCGCCCGGTACAGCCCGCCCGCGCAAAGGATCGACCGTCAACAGGCAGGTCTCCTGGCTGCCGGGTCAGCATGGCGCGCCGCCTTCTCGGAAGCTAGGCCTCCAATGGCATGTTGGCGCACCACTCGCCGGTTACAGTTGCGGGCGCAGCGCCGGATTGGTTGCCGGACTTCCCGATTAAGCCCCTTTTGGGGGCACCTGTGACGGAGACGCCTCTAGGTGCGATGCGCGTGCTGGTCAAGTGGCGCGCAGGCGGCATCGAGCCAGGCCTTCCCTGCCGCATCCATCTGCGGCCCCAGCTCGGTGCGCACACGGGCATGATAGGTATCGATCCAGTGCAACTCGTCACGGGTGAGCAGGCTGGTGTCGATCAGCGCGCGGTCTATCGGCGCAAGCGTGAGCGTCTCAAATTCGAGATACCCCTCATGTTCGGCCTCTGTCACCAGAACCAGATTCTCGATGCGGATGCCATAAGCCCCGGTTTTGTAGAAGCCCGGCTCGTTCGAGATGATCATCCCCCCCTGCAAGGGCTCCTCGGTACCCGGTTGCCCGCCGGTGGGATTGGCGATGCGTTGCGGCCCCTCATGTACCCCGAGATAGGAGCCCACGCCATGCCCGGTGCCGTGCGCATAATCGAGCCCCGCCGCCCAGAGATGCTGGCGCGCCAGCGCATCGAGCGCCGAACCGCGCGTGCCTCTGGGGAACACCGCGCGGGCGAGTGCGATATGCCCTTTCAAGACTCGCGTGAAGCGGTCGCGCTCCTCCTCCGGCGGCGCACCTGGCCCGATCCAGATGGTGCGCGTCACATCGGTTGTGCCATCCAGATACTGCCCGCCTGAGTCGATCAGCATCATTGAATTGGTCTCGATTTTGCGGCTGGTTTCCTCCGATACGCGGTAATGCACGATCGCGCCGTTGGGGCCAGAGCCGGAGATGGTATCGAATGAGAGGTCACGCAGAGCATTGGTCTCGCGGCGCAGCGCTTCGAGGTGATTGGCGGCAGAGAGTTCGGTTTCGGTGCCGGTTGGCGCTTTGACTTCCAGCCAGTTGAGGAAGCGCGTCAGCGCCGCACCGTCGCGCTTGTGCGCCGTGCGCGTGCCTGCAATTTCGGTCGGGTTCTTGAGTGCCTTGGGCAATACGCACGGATCGCGCGCCTCGATAATCAGCGCGCCGGTGAGTGCATCGAAAATCGCGGCCACGCTGCTGGTCGGGTCCACGCACACCCGCTTGCCCGACAGCGCATTGAGCGCGGTCGTGAAGCTGTCATAGGGGTGGAGATGCACATTGGCCCCAAGATGCGCGCTTATGTGTTCATCCACCTTCCCCGGCGCAATGAACAAATCGGCGCTGGCATCGGCGTGAATGAGCGCGAAGGCGAGCACGACTGGCGTGTGCGACACGTCGCTGCCCCTGATGTTGAAGCACCACGCAATGCTGTCGAGCGCGGCAAGTACACAGGTATCCGCTTGCTTTTCTTGAAGCCATGCGGCGATGTTCGCGCGTTTCTCTGCAGAGGATTGCCCGGCAAATTCGTCGGGGTGCACCACCGCAGGCGCGACGGAAGTTGCAGGCCTGTCCACCCAGATTGCATCGATGGGGTTGCGCTCGACCGCGACCAACTCGCTGCCGCGTTTCGCGAGCGCCTCCCCCGCCGCCTTCACCCATCCGCGCGTCGCCAGCCAGGGATCATATCCGATCCGCGCCCCCTCAGGCGCATGAACGCCGAGCCAGGCAGCGGCTGAGGTCGCGGGCACATTCTCGAAGGCGTAGTCATCGCCCGACACCTGATCGCGCACCTGGAGCGTGTACCGCCCATCGACGAACATCGCCGCTGTGTCAGCCAGCACCACCGCCGTCCCCGCCGATCCGCCAAAGCCGGTGAGCCATTCGAGCCGCTTGGCATCCTCGCCGACATATTCGCTCATATGCGCATCGGTGAGCGGCACGACGAAACCGTCAAGCTTCTGGCGGGCTAGTTCGGCGCGCAAAGCGACAAGACGTTGGGTATGGGTGGACATTTACGCGACCTCGCTACATGGACGCGCATTCAGATACGCTCATCACCGGATTATGCAATGACCGAAGCTCCAATAGCCCCCAAACGCCGGCACAAATTCACGCACCACGACATCACCATCAGCGATGACTATGCCTGGCTGCGTGATCCCGGTTATCCGGAGGTGACCGAAAAGGACGTCCTCGACTATCTGGAAGCCGAGAATGCTCATTTTGAGGCGCATATGGCCCCCCATGCGGGACTGATCGATACGCTGTTCGATGAAATGAAGGGCCGGATACAGGAAGATGATGCCAGCGTGCCGGTCAAGGACGGGGACTATTTCTACTGGCGCTCGTTTGAGAAAGGCGCGCAATACAGGAAATGGTGGCGCAAGCCGGTGGCGGGCGGGCCGGATGAATTGCTGGTCGATGAACCGGCAATGGCGCAGGGCCATGACTATTTCCGGCTCGGCACCTTCTCGATCAGCGAAAATGATCGCTTCATGGCTTATTCGACCGATACCGACGGCTCGGAGCGCTACATCGCGCGCATCCGTGATCTGTACACCGGCGCGGAACTACCCGATGTGCTGGAAGGCACGATGGGCGCGCTGGTCTGGTCGAAAGATGGTGCGCATATCCTCTATGGCAAAGTCAATGACCAGTGGCGGATCGACAAGATCATAGCACACCGGATCGGCACGACGCAGGCTGACGACGTGCTGCTCTATGAAGAGCCCGACATCGGCTTTCAGGCGGGCGTTGGGCTGACGCACGCGCGCGACTATGTGGTGATCGCGACCGGAGACAATTCCACCAACGAAGTCCGGCTGCTGCGCGCTGATCATGTGCTGGGTGCGCAGACATTGGTGCGCGCGCGCCAGCCGGGGCTGGAATATGGTGTCGAGCTGCATGAGGACATGCTCTACATCGTCACCAACGACACTCACACCAACTTCCGGCTGGTGACCGCGCCGCTCAGCGCCCCTGCCGACTGGCACGAACTGATCGCGCCTTGCGATGATTTCTACCTGCAAGGCGTGAGCGCGTTCCGCGATTTCTTTGTGGTGGAGGGGCGCAAGCGCGGCCTCGACCAGATCTGGCTGCACCAGTATGCGGGCGGCGCGAGGGCCGTTCATCAGGGGCGGCAGATCGACTTCCCCGAAGCGAGTTATAGTGCGGGGCTTGATGAGAACCCCGAATATGCGGTTGATACGCTGCGGCTCTCGTACGAATCGATGGTGACGCCCGATCGGGTGGTTGATTATGATGTCGCGACCGGCGCGATGACCGTGCGCAAGGAGCAGGTCATCCCGTCGGGCTATGCGGCGGCCGATTATGCCACCGAGCGGCTCGAAATCGAGGCGCGCGATGGCACGCCCATTCCGGTTTCGATCGTTCACCGCGCCGGACTGCCGCGCGATGGCAGCGCGCCGCTCTATCTTTACGGCTATGGGGCCTACGGGATATCGATCGACCCCGGTTTTTCGACCAACCGGCTGAGCTTGCTTGATCGCGGCTTTGCCTATGCGATTGCGCACATCCGGGGCGGCGATGATCTGGGCCAGCAATGGCAGCGTGATGGCAAGCTCACCAAGCGCTGGAATACGTTCAACGACTTTATGGATGTCGCGCGCGGGTTGATCGAACGCGGCTACACGGCGGCGGGCAAGATTGTCGCGGCAGGCGGCTCGGCGGGCGGCGAGCTGATGGGGGTGGCGCTCAACGAGGCGCCCGTATTGTTCGGTGCGGTGGCGGCGCATGTGCCGTTTGTCGATGTGCTCAACACGATGCTCGATGATTCGCTGCCGTTGACGCCGGGTGAATGGACGGAGTGGGGCAACCCGATTACGGACAGAGAGGCGTTTGATCTGATCCGCAGCTACAGCCCGTATGACAATGTGCGCGTGCAAGCCTATCCGCCGCTGATGGTGACGGCGGGCTTGAACGATCCGCGCGTCACCTATTGGGAGCCGGCCAAATGGGTCGCGAAACTGCGTGCGACCAAGACGGATGCCAACCCGCTGATCCTCAAAACCAATATGGGCGCGGGCCATGGTGGCAAATCGGGCCGCTGGGAATCCTTACGTGAGAGCGCCGAGGAAATGGCGTTTTTCCTCAGCGTTACCGGCGGGGCTGCGTCATGACGGTTGCGGCATCAGTGCCGCATCGATGGCTTTAGCGCGCTTATAGGCGGCGCGTTCGCGCAACGGACCAACATAATCGGTCACGGTAGCGCTCGGTTCGAGCAGTTTGAAGTTAATCATGAAATCGAGCATCGAGCCGACATAGACATCCGCCGCGCTGAACCGGTCGCCCGCGATGAATGCCTTGCCCTTGATCGCGGTTTCGATGGTGCTGATCGCCAGCTCGAAAGTGCCATAGCCAAACATGCGTTGGCGCTCGGGCGGCGCTTCCCAGCCCATCGCCTTGTTGCTGAACGCCGCCTCGATCGGCCCCGCCGCAAAAAACATCCAGCGATAATATTCGGCGCGTTCGCCAGGTGGTGGCGCGAGGCCGGCATCGGGATAAGCATCGGCGAGATAGGCGCAGATTGCTGCGCTTTCAGTCACGATCCTGCCATTATGAGCAATTGCGGGCACCTTGCCCATCGGGTTGATGGCGCGATACTCTGCACCTTTCATCGTCGTCGCATAATCGAGCAGCACGGTTTCATAGGGCGCGCCCAGCTCTTCAAGCATCCAGCGGATAATCTGCCCGCGCGATTGGGGATTGGTATAAAAAATCAGCGAATCAGCCATGCCAGCCTCCGACTCAGGGTTGGAACATAATTAGAACACTTGTGCGCTGCTGTCAATGCCCCTGTTGAATGGCAGAGTGGGCATGGGCATAGCCCGGCTCTGGATGGATCATCACCTCGGTATCCGGAAAGGCGCGCATCAGCCGCGACTCGACTTCATCCATGACATCATGGACTTCGCGCAAAGTCTTGTCGGGATCCGCCCAGACATTGAACTGGATGAAGCGGGTGGCACCGCTGGTGCGGGTGCGGACATCATGAATGCCCTGGATTTCGGCATGTTGCTCGGCCACCCGGATGAATGCCTCGCGATCCGCCTCTGGCCATTCATGATCCATCAACTCGTGGAAAGCCCGCAGCGACGCGGTGGCGGCACCATAAATCAGCCACACCGCGATCAGCAGCCCGAACAGCGGATCGGCGCGGTGCCAGCCCAGATACTGATCGATGATAATGGCAATAACGACCGCGATGTTAATCATCAGATCGGCCTGATAATGGACATTATCCGCATGGATGGCGACCGAGCCCGTCCGGCGCACCACGCTGCGCTGATACAGCACCAGCGCCAGCGTCATCACAATCGCAACCGCCGAAACCCCGATACCATATTCGGGATTGGCCGTCTGCGCACCGCCTTCCAGCAGATGCAGGATCGCCATCCAGCCGATGCTGATACCCGAGCCGACAATCACGATGACCTGAAACAGCGCCACCAGCGCTTCTGCCTTGCCATGGCCATAGCGGTGATTGCCATCAGCGGGCTGGGCTGCAAAATGCACCCCGAACAAGGTAATAAGCGACGTCAGCACATCCAGACCGGTATCGGCGAGCGAGCCGAGCATCGCGACCGAGCCGGTGCGATACACCGCGAACGTTTTCATCGCGAGCAGCACCAGCGCCATGCTTGCACTCGCAAGTGCCGCACGAATTTTCAGGGCGTTGTTGGTGCCGGGCATCAGGCGGCGCTCATGGATAGAGCAGGCCTTCGTGCCAGCGTGCGCCGTCGCGCGTGAACACACGCCGTTCATGCAGCCGATGTTCGCGATCCTGCCAGAATTCGATACATTCCGGCGTTACCCGATAGCCCGACCAGTGCGGTGGGCGCGGCACATCCTGCCCGGCATAGCGCGCACGCACATCCTCCAGCCGCGCCTCAAATGTCTCACGCCGATCGAGTGGCTGTGATTGATCCGATGCCCAGGCGCCAAGCTGCGAATCGCGGTTGCGTGAGGCAAAATACGCATCCGCCGTCGCATCATCGACAGACGAGACCGGCCCCTCGATCCGCACCTGCCTGCGCAGTGATTTCCAGTGGAACAACAGCGCAACCCTGTGGTTGGCCTGCAAATCCGCGCCTTTGCGACTCAACTGGTTGGTGTAGAAAACAAACCCGTCCGGGCCATGCCCTTTCAGCAGCACCATGCGCACCGAAGGCTGGCCTGCGGCGCTCACCGTGGCCAGCGCCATCGCGTTTGAATCGTTGATCTCGCTGTTGCGCGCCTCGGCATACCATTGATCGAACAGCGGGAAGGGATCATGAGTCATGCCTGCCTCCTAGGCCGAATGCCACCTCAAGTCGAGCCAAAAGCCAGCTCCAGAATTGACCATTCATTCTCAGTTGCCTCATGTATGCAGACCATCCCGCACGCCTGATATGCGGCGCGCACGGCCTGCGCCTGCGTTGTCAGCAGGCCGGAGAGCAGCACAAGCCCGTCTGCTGCCAGCAAGGGCGCGATGGCGGGCGCGAGGGCAATCAGAGGCTCGGCCAGGATATTGGCGATTATCAGATCATAGGGTGCGCGCGCGCGAATTGCCGCAGCATCCGCCCCATCCGCTACCAGCAGCGCAACCGCGCCCGCCCCGGCCCCCAGCGGCACACCATTGCGCTGTGCGTTTTCAGCAGCAACTTCGATAGCAACCGGATCAATATCGCTCGCGAGCACATGCGCCCCCGGCCAGAGTGCGCGCGCCGCAAAGGCAAGCAGCCCCGTGCCCGTCCCCAGATCAACGATATTCCCGAACGCTTTCCCGGTCTCAGCCCAGCGCTCCAGCGCGCGCAGGCACCCCAGCGTGGTACCATGATGGCCGGTGCCGAACGCCTGCCCCGCATCAATGAGGAAGTTGATCCGGTCGGCGTGCGGCGGAAAATGCGCGCTGTGGACATGAAAGCGCGCGGTTTCAATCGGGCGCAGCCCTTGCTGGCTGAGCGTCACCCAATCCTGATAGGGCAGCAATTCGGGTTTGATTGCAGGATCAGCCGCACGCCCGAGCAGCGCATACACTGCGGCCACCTCCGCTGCCGAGGGCTCATGCTCGAAATAGGCGGTAAGCGTCCATGCGTCCGTTGCGGCATCGATTTCATCGGTCACCAGCGCGGGCGGAGCATCGCCATTCAACGCAAATTCACCTGCATTGATTCGCGCGGCATCGTCAGCTGTGCAGGGCAGGTGCATAATCCAGTGGGGCATGTCTCTTCTCTCTTGTGACAGTATGGGCTATGCCGCACCCTATGCAGATCCCCGGCTTGCGATCCCAGCCTTTTTTTGACGACAAGAGCAATGCGTTCTGGGTACTTCAGACGATGGGCTGGCTGTTTTACCTGCTACTGCGCATGGCGAGCGCACTGGGCAGCGGTTCGGGCTTTTCAGCGCTGGTGTTGGTGCTGGTGTCGGCGATCACCGGCTATTCGGTTACGTCTATTCTGGGTGCGGTCTATCATATCGTCATCGGTCGGCGCGCGGTCTATACCTGGGTTTCGTCGGCACTGGCAGGGATTAGCGCCATCGCGGTCTATGCCACGATTGATGTCTGGGTTTATGCGCTGGTTGATCGCACCGGGGCGAATTTCGTCGGTGCGACCTTCCTTTCGGTATTTTTTGTTGATGCGCTGCTGATTCTGGCCTGGTCGGCGCTCTATTTCGGGATCAATTTCTATATCATCGTCGAGCATCAGGCCGATGCGTTGCGCGAACTCGAACATCAGGCGTCGAGCGCGCAGCTTGCGATGCTGCGCTACCAGCTCAACCCGCATTTCCTGTTCAATACGTTGAATTCGATCTCGACGCTCGTGCTGCTCAAACAGACCGAACGCGCCAATGTGATGCTGTCACGGCTCTCGTCATTTCTGCGCTATACGCTGGCGAACGAGCCGACCGCCTATGTCACGCTGGCGCAGGAGGTCGAGATGCTCAAACTTTATCTCGAAATCGAGAAAATGCGCTTTGATGAGCGGCTGCGTTCAAATTTTCAGATCGAGCCGCTGGCGCAGCGCGCGCGCCTGCCCT
>JAGWQR010000143.1 GCA_028869975.1 Alphaproteobacteria bacterium
GCAGGCCGCAGGTGTCACACCCACCACCATCTCACAGGGTCGCGCGCTGTTCTACACGGTCGGCTGTGCGCTGTGCCACGCCAATCAGGCACGCTCGATCACCCCTGATCTGCGTCGCATGGCCCCGGAAACGCACAAAGTGTTCGACGAGATCGTGCTGCGTGGGCTGTACGTGCCCGCCGGAATGCCGCGCTGGGACGATGTGCTCAAACCCGCCGACGCCGCCGCCATCCATGCTTGGCTGATCGACGAACAGGCGAAGACGCGAAGCGAGGATCAGGCGAAGATCAAGCGCCACATTCCGCTCGATGCGCCATCGCTGGCCATTTTATCCAATTACTAAAAGGAGAGACAGATGACCGATAGTGCCGCCCTCGAAGCCCGCATCACAAAACTCGAACATGATCTTGCCATCCAGCAGGACATCCACCAAATTCGCCGCATCCAGTATACCTATGGCTATTTTATCGACAAATCCCAGTATGATGAAGTGGTCGATCTGTTCTCGGACGATGGCGAGGTCTGGTTCATGGGCGCAAAATGGCTCGGCAAGAAAGGCGTCCACCGGCTCTATGTCGAATATTTCCAGTCGCGCTTTACGCAAGGCCATAACGGGCCGATTTACGGATGGCTGCTCGATCATCCGCAGTTGCAGATGGTGATCGATATTGCCGATGATCGCAAAACCGCCACCGTGCGCGGCCGCTCGATGATGCAGGCCGGCCGGCATCACACCGCCGAAGGTGATCCGCGCGGCTGGTGGGAGGGTGGCATTTATGACAATCGCTATGTCAATGACGGCGGCGTGTGGAAAATCCAGCGGCTCGGATATTTCCCGTTCTGGCATGGCACATTTGCCGACGGCTGGGAAAAGACCCCGATCGACTTCATCCCGATGTACACGCAGGACAAGCTTTACCCGACCGACCCGTTCGGCCCGGATGCACTGGTCGAGCCGCAACCGCGCCTGTGGCCCGCGACAGACATAGTAGAATTCCCGTATCCGCACCCGGTCACCGGCAAGCCGATTGTCGTCGATAACAGCCGCGCGCGTGAGGGGTTCGAGGACTGAGATATGTTGTCCACGATGGAGCAGCCTCATCTCGAATTCGCGTTCGCGTGCCGGTTGATGTTCACGCGCGTGTTCGCCATCCCGGGAGTCCACAATGGCGGCTTCCGCTCGGCGGTGCTTGTCGATGAGGGGGTGTTTGAGGGGCCGCGCTTGAAGGGCCGCGCCCTGCCCAACAGCGGCGGCGATTATGCGCACTTCCGCGATGATGACACCGCCTGCTTCGATGCGCGCTATCTGCTCGAAGTCGATGACGGCACCATCATCTACATGCAGAACAAGGGCTTTCTGTGGGGCCGCACGCCAGATGCGATGGCCGCCTTACGCGCCTGGGCATTCGAAGGCGGGCCGCCGGTGCCGCACGCCGATTATTATCTGCGCGCGCAACCGACCTTCGAGACCCCCAAGGGCAAGCATGACTGGCTAACGCGGCATGTGTTCATCGGCATCGGCGAGCGCCTGCCCGACGGCAATCATGTGCGCTATTTTGCGGTGACCTGAACCACCGACTCTTCCGGCGGCAGCATCGCGCATTCAACCTGCTCGATCTTGCCGTCGCGGATGGTATAGAAGATGAACTGACGCAGCTCGAAAATCTGCCCGGCCGTCATCGGGTGGAACTGCGCGCAGCCATGCGCCGCCAGTGTTTCCGCTGACAGATCACGCACCGCCTCGATTCGCACAATCGCATCGACGGCAGTCAGCGTGTCACTGCTCGCGAAGTTGCGCACCGTGACGCTCTCGTTCACATAGGAATGCAGAAAGCTATAGAAACGCTTGAGATCGTCACGTGACCGGATCGCCACCCCAAAGAAATCCATGCGGATCGGTTCGGCATAGAAATCCGCAACACCGTCATAATGTTTGGCGTTGAATGCAGCGAGATAGCGGTTGTAATCGTCGCGGTTCATGCCGCCTCTTCCCTCACCATTTTCTCCACCAGCCGATTGTAGAGTGTCACGCCCTTGTCGGCGCTGGTTGGCATGATCGGATGATACGGATCGCGGTCGATCACCTGTTGCTGCGCCTCGATCATCAGTCGGTCCTCGGTGAACGCCGTGTCCGCTACGCCCATCAGGATGTCGCGCAGTCTCGCGTCGCCCTGGTCTTTGCGCGGGCCCCACGAGAAGAAATAGCGTGCGGTCTTGTCGGTGAGCGGCGTAACCGCCTGCGACGTGAACGTAATCCCTTCACCCTCCAGCGCGCGGTCAGGCGCGGGCGCCTTATAGCCATGCTTGGCCGCGCTTCCCTCGGGCAGCGCGACACTCGACATCAGCAGCACGCCGGGCACCATGAAATCATACCATTGCCAGACATCGGCTAATCCCTCACCACGCCCCGCCATGCGCGGCTGACCCTCCATCCAGCGCTCAAAGCGCACGCCACGTTCGAGCGGAATCACTTTGGGCCGCGATTTGGCCCAATCCTCGGTCGCGCCAAAGCTGTTGGCATGGACATAAGAGAGGTGCGAAAAATCGCATAGATTATCACAGATCAGCCGCGCTTCGGCAGCATAGTCCATCTGGCCATGCCCCAGCACCCAGTCGGGATCAGACAGGCCAACCGCCTGCGGGATCAGCGATTCATCCGCCTTCGCCGGATCACCCATCCACACCCAGAGCCAGTCATGCCGGTCAGCCACCGGGTAGGCGCGTATCTGCGCATTGGGCGGGATCATCTTCTGCCCCGGTATCTCGACCACCTTGCCTTGCCGGTCGAACAGCAGCCCATGATACATGCAGCGCAGATGATCGCCCTCGCAGCGCCCGCGCGACAGCGGGGCAAGACGGTGGATGCATCGATCTTCGAGCGCAGCCACGCCGGAGGTGGTGCGAAAGATGACCAGAGGATCGCCCAGGATGGAGATCGCAAACGGCGTTTCGCCGAGATCGCAGCTCCACCCCGCAACATACCAGGCATTGCGGGCGTAGGTCATGGATTTGCC
>JAGWQR010000144.1 GCA_028869975.1 Alphaproteobacteria bacterium
CATCGTGTTTGGCGCGGCGGCGCTGTTGCTCATCGCCAGCGTCAGCGGCAAGCTGATCGGGCTGGCGTTCGCCGGACGCATCCTGAAATGGCCGAAGCGTGAGGCGCTCATCATCGGCTGGCTGTTGCAAACCAAGGCGCTGATCATGATCATCTTCGTCAACATCCTGCTCGACAAGGCGATCATCTCAAGCCAGAGCTTTACTGCCCTGCTTCTCATGGCCGTGGCGAGCACGATGCTCAGTATTCCGATGGTCAAGCCCAGACTGGGGCGGATGGGTTTGGCAGGTTAGGCCCGCCTAACCCTCATGGACCACCTTGGTAACAAGGCAGGCCTGCACGCCTTCTGGCCCGTCCTCATGGCCATGGCCCGACCATTTGACGCCGCAGAAGGGCGCATCGGGCGCGGCCACAACGCCCGTATTCACTGTAACCATTCCGGCTTCCAGTTCTCCTGCAACGCGCTGCTGGCGCTTGTAATCATTCGTCCATGCATAGGCCGCCAGGCCATAGGGCAGACGGTTGGCTTCGGCGATCATCGCTTCCTCATTCGGAAAAGGATTGATGATTGCGAGCGGGCCAAACGGCTCCTCGTTCATCATCAGCGCATCGAGCGGGACTTCGGACATCACCGTGGGCGCATAGAAATAGCCCTGATTGCCGATGCGGGTGCCGCCAGTGTCGAGTTTTGCACCGCGCGCTCTTGCATCGGCAACCATGTGATCCATCGCTTCCGGGCGGCGCGGATTGGCCATCGGCCCCATTTCAACGCTTTCGTCGAGACCATAGCCGACTTTGGTCGCTGCATAGCGCGCGGTATAGGCATCACGGAATTTCGAAAAAGCGGCCTCTTCAACAATGAATCGCGTGGGAGAAATGCACACCTGCCCCGCATTGCGGACCTTGGGCGGCACCATCGCATTGACGACCTGATCGATGTCCATATCGGCAAATACCAGCACCGGGCCATGCCCGCCCAGTTCCATCGTCGTGCGTTTGCAATCATCCGCTGCCAGTTTCATCAGATGTTTGCCGACGATAGTTGAACCCGTAAATGAGAGCTTGCGGATCACCGGCGAGCCGAGCAAATGGCGTGAGACCTCATCTGGCACGCCAAACACGGCCTGGCCGACTTCAGGTGGCAGTCCGGCATCGAGCAGGCATTGCAGGACAGCGAGCGCGCAACCCGGCGTTTCTTCGGCAGCCTTAAGGATAACCGAACATCCGGTCGCGACGGCTGGCCCAAGCTTGCGGCCGGGATTGCCAATCGGGAAATTCCACGGCGCGAAGGCAGCCACCGGCCCAACTGGCTCCTGCCGCACCGTTGAGCGAAACCCGGTAGGGCGCACCAGCGCGCGGCCATATAGGCGCAGCGCCTCACCGGCATAGAAATTCCAAAGATTGTGGACCATCATGACTTCCAGCCGTCCCTGTTCGAGCGGCTTGCCCTGTTCGAGCGTGGAAATGCGCGCGATCTGCTCCTTTCGTTCGAGCATCAGGCGCGCCGCCCCCTGCAACACGGCAACCCTTTCCTGCGCGGTTGTTTTGCGCCATTTGGCGAAGCCACGCGCCGCCGCCGCCAGTGCCCTTTCAAGGTCCGCCGCATCGGCGAGTGGCAGTTCACCGATCACCTCCTCGGTCGCCGGATTGACAACCTGGTAGGTGCGACGGCTGCCTGCATAGACTTTCTCACCGTCGATAATCATATGGAGCTTGGGATAATCGGACATGGGGGACTCGCTTGGTGGTGATTGGGGGTGTGCCGCTTCCCTAGCGCGGCATAGCGGGGCAACTCAAGAGCCAGGCTTGACCCGTACGGACAATATAGTAACAAACCCCTATATGGCCCATTTCCTGTTCATTCATGGTGCATGGCACGGCGGCTGGTGCTTCGATGCACTTGCGCCGCTGCTGGCAGCGCATGGGAACACGATGAGCGCACCCGATCTGCCCGGCATGGGTGGCACTGAGGAAGAATTGGCGGCGGTCACGCTGGCCGGATGGGCGGATTATGTGGCCGATCTGGCCCGCGCTATGCCGTCCCCGCTCATTCTGGCGGGGCATAGTCGCGGCGGGATTGTGATCAGCGAAGTCGCCGAGCGGATCCCGGAGCAGATCTGCGCGCTCGTTTATATCACCGCGATGATGCTGCCCTCGGGGATGGCGCGCACCGATCTCAAGACGATTTTCAGCCCGAACAAGCCGTTCGAGAACATAATCAGCCCTACGCCGGGGCGCGGCGGTAGCGTCGTTGACAAAACCAGGGCGCCGGATATTTTTGCGCAACTTGCGCCGCGTCCTATGGCTGAGGCGGCGGCGGCGCGCACTGTTGCAGAACCAGCGGCGCCGCGCACAACCCCGCTACATCTCACTGCCGAACGCTATGGCCGCCTGCCGCGCCATTATGTCGAATGCACTGAGGATCGGACGATTCCGCTCGCCGATCAGCAGAGGATGATTGCCATGCAGCCGGACACCATCGTCCACACACTAGAGTCGGATCACAGCCCGTATCTCTGCATGCCGGAGCGGCTCACCGAAATTCTTGCAGCGATTACGGGCTAGAGCGCGGTCCAGCTCGTTGACATGCAGAAAATGGCGATGCAGCCGGTCACTTTGAGTGTGCCGTCGGGCTGCGCTGCAAATAACCCCGATAGCTGCGGCCAGAACGTGGATCATAGCCGGTGCCGCGCCATGAATCGCCCTTGTCCATGAAGTTAATGAGCACAGGCAAGCCAACAATCGGGCGGTTGCGCAGTGTTAAAACTGGATTGTTTATGTCGCTGGTTGCGCCCCGCTCATCTCTGATAATCTTTGAGATTTTTCCACACATGGCCACGCCACAAGGGGCAATCTCGATGACTGTATCCTTTTTCGGCGTTAACCATCGTCCTGTGACTGGAGCCGCGGCGTGGGTCTGCGACGAGAGCAATAATCCTGCCAGCGCGGACAGCTTAAAACGGGACATCATCATCCAGATCGGCGCTGAAGGCACCCGTGTCATGGCTGGAGAAAGCAGACTCTCCCATATCGGCAGCACGATTATGGCCGCCGCCATAGCTGCCACTCTGCCCTTCATTGCGATCGAGCAGCACCAGC
>JAGWQR010000145.1 GCA_028869975.1 Alphaproteobacteria bacterium
CATATAAAGAATTCTTTATATCCAATCAACGCATTTTTTGCGTTCAATCGATTGCACAGTGGCTTAATAGGGTATTGCAAAGCGTGTCGTGACGCGTTAGGTGATTCGCCACCGGTCTGTAGGGGGTATATTGCCTGTCCGCCATGACCGCCACTTTGACGGTTTAACTGGAGGAATCCTAACCATGAAGAAGACCATTGCTGTTTCTCTCGTTCTGACCGCGGCGCTCGGCCTCGCGGCTTGCAACAATGCTGCCAACAACGCTGCGGCTGATGCCAACGCTGCGATGGGCGCTGTCGCCAACGCGGCTGACAACACTGCTGGTGCGGTGGGCAACGCTGCTGGCGCTGTGGACAATGCTGCTGGCGCCGCGAGCAATGCGGTTGACAACGCTGCCGGTGCTGCCGGCAATGCGGTTGACAACGCTGCTGGTAACGCTGCCAACTAATCCTCGGCAGATGCGATTTGAAAAGGGCCGTTCCTCTTGGGGCGGCCCTTTTTCTATGCCCGAACGACCGCGCCCCTGGTTTGCGCGTTTGCTCGTCATAAGTGTGCTTTTGGCCGTGACTGGCTGCCATTCCCGAAGTGCGCGACATAGTGTTGGCGGTCTCCCACAGGCGCAGGCAGACGAATTGAATCAGGCCGCTGATGAGTACGAAGCGCAGAGCAATGATGCGAACGCGGCGGCGCAACTTCCATAGCCAGTCACCAGAGTAATTGCAGCGCACTGATTGCTGAGCTAACCAATGTCCATGACATGCTCGCACGCACATGCTGCCTACCTTGATTGACCGACGCGCCCTGATCGATCGCCGCGTAACCTGGGAGCGGCTGGAAGCCATCGAGTCCGGCACTTCAACACAAATGCGCGCTGGGCTGGTCGAAACGCTAAGGCAAGATCTGGCGCTTGGCCGCGCCGAAATCGAGCGCCGCCTGATTGAAACGCCCAGCAACGGGCGCGCCGTCACCCGCGCACAATCTTTCCTGACCGATCAGATTATACGGATTATCCATGATTTTTTCGTCCAGCGCGTTTATGTGCGGCCAAATCCAACTGCTGCCGAACGCCTTTGCATTGCTGCTGTCGGCGGCTACGGACGATCGGAAATGGCTCCATTTTCGGATGTTGACATCGCGTTTCTGACTCCGCTCAAGCAGACGCCCTGGGCCGAACAGGTGATTGAGGCCATGCTTTACACGCTCTGGGATCTGGGGCTGAAGGTCGGGCATTCAAGCCGCTCGATCGACGACATGATCCGTATGGCGAAGGAGGACATCACCATCCGTACCGCGCTGCTGGAAGCGCGTTATGTCTGGGGCGATGAAGCGCTTTACGATGTCGCCGCCGCCCGTTTCCGCTCCGATGTGATGGCGGGTACCGCACGCGACTTCATTGCGCAAAAACTGGCCGAGCGCGAAGAGCGGCACAAAAAAATGGGGGACAGCCGCTATGTTGTCGAGCCAAACCTGAAAGAAGGCAAAGGGGGCCTGCGCGATCTGCACACTTTGTTCTGGATCGGCAAATATATGCACCAGGTCGCAACCACCGCCGATCTGGTCGAAAAAGGCCTGCTTGCGCCGCATGAATATCAGCAATTCGAACGCGCGGAAAACTTCCTGCTCGCCGTGCGCTGCCACCTGCATAGCATAACGCAGCGCGCTGAAGACAGGTTGACCTTCGATGTGCAGCCTGCGGTCGCTGCACGAATGCACTATCATGACCGCCCTGGCCGTTCTGCGGTTGAAGGTTTTATGAAACATTATTTCATGACGGTGAAAACGGTGGGTGATCTGACCGGCGTGTTCATGGCCCATCTTGATGAATTGCACGCCGCGAAAGGAATGCGTTTCGGGCTGGCCGCAATTTCCGGATACAGGCGAGCCAGCCGCAAACTCCACGGCTTCATCCTGGACCGGGGGCGGCTGACCACACCCAGCGATACATTTTTTCAGGAAGACCCGGTGCGGATGATCGAGATTTTCGGCCTCGCGAACACGCATGACCTCGAAATTCACCCGATGGCGATGCGGCAAGCCAACCGCGATGCCCGCCTCATTTCCACCAAAATCCGCAATGATGCACGCGCCAACGCGATTTTCCTCGATCTGCTCACTTCGAAAAAAGATCCCGAGGCGGCGCTGCGCTGGATGAACGAGGCTGGCGTGTTTGGCCGCTTCGTGCCCGATTTCGGGCGTGTTGTCGGGCAGATGCAGTTTGACATGTACCATCATTACACGGTCGATGAGCATAGCATTCATGCGATTGGCCTGCTCGCAAAGATCGAAGCCGGGCAATATGGGCAGGATCATCCGCTGACGACCGCGATCATGCGCCAGCTCGCTTCACGAAAGGTACTCTATGTCGCGGTGCTGCTGCATGATATTGCCAAGGGGCGCGGCGGCAACCACTCGATTCTGGGTGCAGAAGTGGCGGAAAAGTTCTGCCCGCGCCTTGGGCTTAACGCCGCCGAAACCGAGACGGTCGCCTGGCTGGTGCGCTACCATCTGCTGATGTCGGACACTGCTTTTCGCCGCGACATATCCGATTTCAAGACCGTGCTTGATTTTACCGCCATCGTGCAAAGCCCTGAACGGCTGCGGCTTTTGCTCGCGCTGACGGTGGTCGATATTCGCGCGGTCGGGCCAGGGGTGTGGAATGGCTGGAAGCGCCAGCTCCTCTCGGATCTGTATGATGCCGCGGAAGAGGTGCTGCGGCTCGGCCACAAGCAGCGCGGACGCAAGGAGCGCGTCGACTCGAAGCAAAATGTGCTGCGCGGTGTTCTCGGCTGGGATGATGTTGCATTCCGCACGATCAGCAACCGGCTCGATGAAGCCTATTGGGTGGCCGAGCCAGAGGATATTATCGAGCGTAATTTCCGCCATATCGCAGCAGCGGGCGAACAGGCTTTGTCGATTGCCGCCACCGTCTACCCGGCGCGCGCGGCAACGCTCGTCACCGTCTATGCGAGCGACCATCCGGGGCTGTTCTACCGCGTGGCGGGCGCGATCCATCTTGCGGGCGGCAGCATCATCGACGCGCGCATCCACACCACACGCGATGGCATGGCGCTTGATAATTTTCTGGTGCAGGACAGCTTCGGCAAGTTGATTGATGCGCCCGAGCGGCTCAAAAGGATCGAAACCGGCATCGAGGAGGCCCTCATCAACCGCCACAAGATGACGACCACGCTGGCTACGCGCACCCATGCGCGCCCGCGTGCCG
>JAGWQR010000146.1 GCA_028869975.1 Alphaproteobacteria bacterium
CTCATTGAGGTTGTCCGGCAGCGGTTGGGCATTAGTGCGCGGGGCGGGCAACCCTTCCCTGTCGGATACGGGAGAATTGGGAGGCAGCCAGGCAGGCGTACGAATTAACCTCTATCCTGGCCGTGGGGATAAAGTTGGCCTGACGGCGCGCCTGACTGGGCCACTGGCGCAAGTTCCGGGGAAAGAAATCGCACTCGGTGTCATTCTGCACCCGATCGCACATTTGCCGGTCAGTGCGATTGTCGAGCAGCGCTTTGCCCTCGATTCGGGTGGGCGCAACGATGCCGAGCTGATTTTTCTGGGGGGTGTATATGATCGGCCAGTCGCCCATGGCATTTTCGCAAACATTTATTCCGAAGCAGGCATCGTAGGTATCCGCGCCCGGGATATGTTTGCCGATGGATCAGTGGAGCTGGAGCATTTTATGCTGAAGATCAATACGCTAAGTTTCGCTGCGGGGGCCGGCATCTGGGGCGCTGCCCAGCCTAGCGTAGCGCGCATTGATGTCGGCCCGCAACTGGTATTGCGCAGCCATATCGGGCCGGCCGGCGTGCGCCTGACCGGGGGCTATCGTGTGCGGCTGGCAGGCAATGCTCGTCCCGGCTCCGGCCCGGCATTGTCACTGGGCACAAGCTTCTAGCGCTGTATTCAACGTGATTGAATCGTTTTGGCAGCGTCGATTCATTTTTCTGAATCTTGCAGGATATTGAGCGCAACAAGAAACTGTTGATAGCTCGCATCCCATGAAAAATTCTGGGCATAGCGCACACAGTCGTCGCGCTTTGCGGTTAGCGCCATACCAACTGCGCTTGCCAGATCGTCGGCAACTGCTCCAACCCGCGCGTTAAATCCCCTTATCGTTCCAGAGCCTGTCGCACCGACGATGTCGAGCGGACCGGTGATCGGGAATCCGGCGACCGGGACACCGCAAGCCAGTGCTTCGATCATCACCAGCCCGAAGGTATCGGTCAGGCTTGGGAACACGAACACATCGGCGCTACGATACGCAGACGCCAGCGCATCCCCCTCAAGGACGCCCGTGAACAACACGTCCGCATAGCGGTTACGCAGCGCGGCAAGCGCCGGTCCGTCACCAACAACAACTTTGCTTCCGGGATGTGGATTGTCGAGAAAGGCTTCGATATTCTTTTCGATCGCGAC
>JAGWQR010000147.1 GCA_028869975.1 Alphaproteobacteria bacterium
GAAATGACCGGGCAGCGCTACGGCGGCACGGAAATCGATATGCTGGCTGCTGCCCGTACAGTGCGACGGGGTCGCCCCGACATGCGCGCCCATCATCTCGGGCGGGAAAAATTGGAGATAGGAATCGTGCATCGGCAGCCGGGATAGCGGATCGATGTTATCGCTGACCCAGACGCGGTGGGTGCGGCTGAGAATCCCGGCGTCAATCCGACCGCCGCCGCCAGCGCAAGATTCGATCTCGACTTGGCTATGCTCCGCCCGTAGCCTGTCGATCAAAGCATAAACGGCATGTACCTGGGCCTGATAGCACGCCCGGCCATCCGGCCGCCCGGCGGTTGTGAGATAACGGTTATGATCCCATTTGAGATAGGCGATCTGGTGCGCGCGCAGCAGCGCATCGAGCGAGGCAAAGATATGGTCACTCACTTCCCGGTTCGTCATATCGAGCACCAACTGGTTGCGCGCGGTGAGTAATGGCCGCCCCGCAATCCGGAGCGCCCAGTCGGGGTGTGCGCGGAACAGATCGCTGTCGGGATTGACCATTTCGGGCTCGACCCACAGGCCAAACTCCATGCCCTTGCTGGTGACATGATCGATCAGGGGGCCGAGGCCGTCCCGGAATTTTTGGTGGTCGGGCCACCAGTCACCCAGGGCCTTTGTGTCATCATCGCGCCCGCTGAACCAGCCATCGTCGAGCACGAAGCGCTCGATCCCGACCGCCGCTGCGGCATCGGCAAGCTCTTTCAGCGCGCTCAGATCATGGTTGAAATAAAAGCCCTCCCAGGTGTTGAGAATGACCGGGCGCGGGCGCATTTTGCCGCCGGGCCAGGTGGCGCGCGTGCGGATGCTGGCGTGAAAATTGCGCGCGATGCCATCACGGCCTGTGGTTGAACAGGTGGCGAGGAGTTGCGGCGTCTCCAGCGTCTCGCCAGGAGCAAGGATGATTTCGCCCGGGGCGAGCCAGGCCCCAAGCTGCCACAACCGCAGGCCCTCATCGGGTGTATCGATCGTCTGAGCGCTATTGCCGCTCCAGGCGAGCTGCGCGCCATAGACGGTGCCGCCATGATCGGTGCTGCCGGGCATCAGCACCAGCGCGCCGGGGAAATCGGCGTGCGAGGTGATCCCGTAACGGTTCTCGCGCCGCCAGAGGCTGCTACCGAGCGGCTCCACCTGCTCCTGAAATTCGGCGCTGTGGCGGCCACTATACGAGAGTACCGACGCCGCATCGGCGGGCAGCGGCAGCGTAGCCGCCGCGAGCCAGTGCACCTCAAGCGGGGCGTCGCCGGTGTTTGTCAGGCTTGTCGAGAGAGTGAGCACATCACTCGCCGGATCAAGCGCGAAGCTCAGCCGTGCCTCGATATGCGCAACATCATCTGTCAGGATGAAGCGGATGGTCTGGCCATCGCGCTCCCAGGCGCACCGCGTCACACTCTGTGCAAAATCCGTGCCCGCACGGTGCGCAAGCAGGGCCGTTTGCCCATACCAGCCGACCCCGAATGTGGGGAAGATCGACAGCGGCACATCTTCATCGAGCGAGAAACTCGGCGACGTGCGCTTGCCATGCGCAGGCACTTCCGCTCTATCGCCCAGCCTTGGCCCCCAGTATCGCCACAGCGGCGCACCTCCATCGACTACCTCCCAGACGAGTGACTGGTTCCGCCCCTGGAGCGTAATGATCTCAGGCCGGGGCATGGCTGCCATCCAGCACGGCTGGCGTATCAACCCGCACACGCGAGACCGACAGCGCCGCGAACAGCATCAGCACCCCCGACAGCATGAACACATGGCGCGGATCGCCCCCGAGTAGCGGCTCATAAATGAAGCGCATCGTCCCTGCATAAACCAGCATCGGCGCGCAGATCATCACATTGAACAGGCCCATATAGACACCGGTGCGCTCGGGCGGGATCGAATTGGCGAGCACGATATAGGGGTTGCCCATGATGCTCGCCCAGCCCAGACCGAGGCCGATGGCGGGCACCGCCAGCGCCCAGGGCGAACTGATCTGCGGCATCAGCATGAACGCACCTGCCATCACCACCAGACAAACGGCATGGAGCCGCGCCGCGCCGAATTTGCGCGCAATCGCCGGCATCATGAACGCGGTGATGAAGGCAACAAAGTTATAGAAGGCGCCAACCTTGCCATAGAGCAGCTGCGCATTCTGGAATGCGACCGACTGGTTGTCAGCAGTATGATACACGGCGCGCGCCACCACATTATTGGCATAGCCCCACAGCCCGCACATTGCATACCATTGGAACAGGCTCATCCACGCCATGGTGCGCATCGCGCGCGGCATGTCCTTGACCGCGCCGAAAATCTCGCCAAAGGTCGCGCCCACCGATTTGGGCAGCGCGTCGATCCGCGCTTTCTCTTCGGCGCTGAGCGGCAGTTCGGGCACCCGCAGCACCGACCACAGGATCGTTGCCATCGAGAGCACAGCCCCGATCCAGAACGACACGAGCACGAACGGCGGAATGCTGCCGCGCGCGCCGCTGGTCTGGCTGAGGCCGAGCCCAACAAGGATAGAGGGACTCAGATAAGCCAGCGTCTGCGCCAGGCCGGTAAAGGCACTCTGGCTGAGGAAGCCGATCCCGCGCTGCTCCGCCTCCAGCCGGTCATTCACATAGGCGCGGTAGGGCTCCATCGTCACATTGTTGCCCAGATCGAGCAGGAACATCAGCGCGAACGCCATCCACACCGCGCGCGACAGCGGCATCAGGAACAGGCCCGCCATGCACATCACCGCACCGATCAGGAAATAGGGCGTGCGCCGCCCCCATTTGCCGCCGGTGCGATCGCTCATCACGCCGATCACTGGCTGCACGATCAGGCCGGTCAGCGGCCCCGCAATCCCCAGCCAGGAGAAATCCGCCTCTTTGGCGCCGAGATAACCCCAGATCGGCGACATATTCGCCTGTTGTAGCCCAAAGCTGAATTGCAGCCCGAGAAAGCCCAGATTCATCTGGAGAATTTTTGACAGCGATAGGTGAGGCTTTGCACTCATGATAGCTCTCCGCAGCAATTATATTATTAATTTACGCTAAATAGAGCCAATGCAATCGTTTGTAAAGATCCCGCGCACGCACCAGATCCAGTCACTGATGTCGCGACCTTTCGTTAAGCCACCTGGCGTTGTGTGTCGTTCACGCCCAGCAGCTTGCGGGCTTCGGCGGCAGGCATCGGGCGACCAAACAGATAGCCCTGGATTTTGCGGCAGCCGAGCGCGTTAATCATCGCACATTCATCATCGGTTTCCACGCCTTCGGCGGTGGTGGACATGCCCAGGCTTTCGGCCAGCGCGACGACCGCGCGAATAATCGCAATACATTCAGCGAGATTGCGCGATGCACCCTGTACAAACGAACGGTCTACCTTGATTGTGCTGAATTTGGTTTTTGAGAGATATCCGAGCGAAGAATAACCGGTACCGAAGTCATCGAGCGCCAACCGCACACCGAGCGCCAGAATTTTCTCCAGCGTCTGCACTGCATTGGTGCCCTCGTTCATGAAAACACTCTCGGTCACTTCGAGTTCCAGCCGCTGCGGCGGCAGTCCGGATTGAGAGAGCGCGGAAACCACCGTGTTGACAAAGTTCATGTGGGTAAGCTGTTCCGCAGAGACATTAACCGCAATCCGCACGCGGCTTGGCCATTGCGCGGCTTCCATGCAGGCGGTGCGCAAAGCCCATTCGCCAATACCTGTAATGAGCCGGGCATCCTCGGCAATCGGGATGAATTTTGCCGGGGATACCACCCCCAGTTCCGCATTCGTCCAGCGCAACAGTGCCTCAAAACTTTCGACATTGCCGGTCTTTGCATTGACAACTGGTTGATAGTGGAGCGAAAATTCCTGTAGTTCGAGCGCCTTACGCAGCGCCAGTTCAAGGACGCGCCGTTCCTCGGCTTCGGCGTGGTGCTGCGACTCGAATGCACGCACGACATTACCACCGGCATCTTTTGATTTATACAGCGCCAGATCGGCGGCGCGCACCAGCATCTCCACCGAACGCCCGTCGCGCAGGCCGACGGCGGTGCCGACGCTGCACCCGATGAACAGGGTAAGCTGGTCTATTTCATACTGCGCCGACAGCGTCTCGATCACTTTCTCACCCAACCTGGTAAGATAGGCCGGGTCACGTAAATCCTTGACCACGATTGCGAATTCATCACCCCCCAGTCGTCCGCACAGCTCGTTGGCAGTCATAATGCTGCTCAGACGTCCGGCAACTTCAGTCAGCAATTTGTCACCAATCGGGTGGCCCACGGTATCATTGACCGCCTTGAAGCGATCCAGATCAAGCATTATGAAGCCGCAACGGCCATTCCAGCGCTTGGCCTCGTTCATGGCCTGCGCAAGCGATTCGTTGACTTGAAGGCGGTTGGGCAACCCAGTCAGTGTATCAAAGCTTGCCATGCGGTTGATCTTGGCCGCCGTGCGCTGCTGGTGACTGACATCGGACCCGACTCCGCGAAAGCCCTGAAAAACACCGCGCTCATCAAAACGCGGGCTGGCGGAAAGCTCCCACCAGAATTCCTGATCGTTGACAATAACCGGCACGATCAGATCAGAAAAGGCCTCGCGATTACGCAACTTGCCCGAGAGTTCCCTCAGACTCGCCGAAAAATTGCCGGCTTCCCAGGTCGGGCCGGCAAGAATCTGGAGCAGGGGCTTCGATTCCAGTGCGTCCGGATCGACACCCAGAAGATGAGCAAAGCGCGGTGAAACATGGGTCAGACAGCGCGTAGCGTCGGTGGCCCACATCCAGTCGCCGCCCTCGTCCTCATATTCACGCAGCAGCATCGAGACGACGGCGGTTTTTTCATGCAAGTCCTGCGACGCATATTTGTGCTCTATAAAGTCACGCCCGGTGCGCATCACCACCAAGATAAGCAGAAGCGTAAACCCTACTGTAATGAGCGCAGTCAATGTCTCATGGAGCTGGAACATTGCTGCGCCGAGCCCGCCCCCCATCATGATGATGACCGCAGAGGTTGCAATCGGGATTGCGGATTGGGCAAAGGCCGCGCCCCCCATCATGACCGCAAACACTGCCCACAATGGCAGCAACTGATCGGTATTGCCCTGATGGACGAGCATGAGTGGCAGGCCACCCCAGATCGCTCCCCACACGATCGATGTGTAGGTTTCAATATGCAAAGCGGCGCTGGTGATACTCGAAAGCATCAGCTTCTGGCGTTTGCGCGAAATATATTCCCGCCCGATACTGAAAACGAGCAATACGCCAAGCCATCCGTAAAGCTTCGGATGCGGTATCGAATTATAATAGGTCACGAACAGAACCCAGATGGACATGATACTGAGCGATGTACGAATCAGTCCATAGCAATGATAGGCATCAAGTTGTGCTGCCCTGACTTCGCCCCAGCCCGTCAATTTGGGATCGGTAAGGCCAAGGACAGCAAGCCAGCTCAGCTCGGTTTCGGAGGGGGGGGCAGCGTTACTCATGTACGCTGCTTATCTATCCTCAAATTCTTATTAATTCGTAATCATCCGTAAAAATTATGCGGCGATAGCATAGGGCTGGATTTCTCCTGAAAGATAAAGATTGCGCGCTTTTGCGCGGCTCAGCTTGCCCGATGAGGTACGCGGCAGCGTACGCGGCGGAATCAGTTCAACAATGCATTGCATCCCCGTGATCGCGCGCACTTTCTCGCGAATCGCTTCGTGCAGGCGCGCGCGCTCTGTCGGATCAGTGGTGCGGCAATGCACCAGCACCGCAGGTGTTTCTTCGCCCGCCGCCGTCGTGATCGCGAAGGCGGCGATATCGCCTGCCTTGAACCCGGGGAGCTGCTCGACCGCCCATTCAATATCCTGCGGCCAGTGGTTCTTGCCATTGATGATAATCATGTCCTTGACGCGGCCAACGATGTAGAGATATCCCTTGGAGAGATAACCCATGTCGCCGGTATCGAGCCAACCGTCTTTCAAGCAGGCCGCCGTGGACACTTCATCGCGATAATAACTGTGCATGATCGACGGGCCTGAAGCCCAGACCTTGCCGATGCCCTGCTCCTCGCACAGGCTGCCATCCTCGCGCCGGATTTCGACCTTCATGTCACGCACAGGTTTGCCGCAGTTGACGATAGCGCGGTAGCGCTTGGGCTGGTCAGCGGGCGCGGGTTCGCCCGAAAGCTCGGTTTCCTCGACCAGTTCGACATTGATCCCCTCACCTGGCGGCATGATCGAGACGGCGAGCGTCGCCTCCGCCAGTCCGTAGCTGGGCAGGAAAGCGCGCGGATCAAACCCCGCCTGCGCATAGGCATCGACAAACGCCTGCATCACATCGGGTCGAATCATGTCGGCACCGTTGCCCGCGAGCCGCCAGCGCGAAAGATCGAACCGGTGCGCCGCATCAAGCTGACTAGAAACGCGCCGCGCGCAAATATCATAGCCGAAGGTTGGCGAGTAGCTGATCGTGGTGCCCGTGTTGCGCGTAATCAGATCAAGCCAGGCAAGCGGCCGACGCGCGAAATGCTCGGTACGCAGATAGTCCGCTGACACCTGATTCGCGACCGGCGAGAGCAGACAGCCGACCAGCCCCATGTCATGATACCAGTGCAGCCAGGAGATGCAGCGATCACTTTCCACCACTTCCATACCATGGCTATGCGCGGCGAGGTTATTCAAGAGCGCCTCATGCGTCACCGCCACGCCATGCGGGAAGCGGGTCGAGCCGGAAGAATATTGCAGATAGGCAATCGCCTGACTGTTGGCTTCGGGCAGCGCCGCTTTGGGTGCGGGCCGCGCCGCGAAGCTCTCCCAATCCAAGGCCGTCACGCCACAGCTTTCAGCCGCCGCACACGCCATATCTGCAATTTCCTGCGGGAAAAGCAGCAGCGCGGGGTCGGCGCTCTTCATCTGGACGCTGAGCTGGTCAACATAGCTTTCCTTGCCGCCGAACGAGGTTGGCAGCGGCAGCGGCACGGGCCACGCCCCGGCATAGATGCAGCCAAAGAACAACGCGGCAAACTCCATGCCGGTCTCGGCGATGAGTGCCACCCGATCCCCCGGAACCATTCCGGCATCGATCAGGCGATAGGCCGCTTCCAACGCCGATTCACGCAATTCCGCATAGGGCAGTGCCCGTGCGAGATTGCCGCGCGCATCATGGAAATTGAGCCCGCGCGCGCCCTGTGCCGCATAATCAAGCGCCTCACCCAGCGTGGCGAAATCGGCAAAGCGGCGCGTCAGCGTATCATGCGTTGGCGTAGCGGTGGGCGTGGAAACGGACTGTAACATAAGCAGGCGCAACCCTTGGAAATTAACTATTGATTGGCCGTTTGCGCATGACTGTGGCACAAACAAGGCGATGAGGCCGATCCGCGACAAAACGCAAAAACCCATCGATGAAGCGATTCTCGAACGCCTCGCGCTGCGCTATGTCGAGCGCTACGCCACGACAGCTGCACGATTGCACACCTATCTTGCCCGAAAGGCCTATGGCCGCGCCGCGCCGGATGACATCGCTGTTTGGGCTGACCGACTCAGTGCCAAAATGGTGGATCTGGGTTATGTGAATGATGCACAGTTTGCCGAAATGCGCGCGCGGTCATTGTCACGGCGCGGCTATGGCGCACGACGGGTGAAGGATGCGCTGCGCCATGCCGGGATCGGAGACGATGACGCCGGCGCAGCCATCACACGCCTTGAAATCACAGCCGATGAGACTGCGCAGCATTATGCACAGCGCAAGAAAATCGGCCCTTATTCCCAAAAACCGCCAACGTCAGAGAATCGGAAAAAAGCGCTCGCTCAGTTGCTACGCGCAGGTCATGATCTTGCAATAGCCCACGCAGTGCTGGCGTCGTGGCGATAACACAGCGCGTTAAGCCTGTTTTACAATGATATTTAGCAGAATTTAAGAAAATGTCTGTTCAGACGTGACCTTTGATGTTAGCAACGAGATGTAAATTTTTGTAATGTACACGCACAGTTAGCTGTGCCTCATGCGTAAAATTATCGATTAAGTTGGAATAGGCTGGTGACGCCATATGTCAGATTCGAGTGGGGGGACTGTCCCTGTCAGATATTCAGGTACGATGAAGTGGTTTGATCCCAGTAGAGGCTTCGGCTTCATGAAACCTGATGACGACGGCAGCGATGTTTTGATCCATTTTTCGCTATTGCGCGATCATGGTGTGCGTTATCTGGTTGAGGGCGTCTATGTTGAATGCGATGCTGTCGATGGTGCACGTGGTCGCCAGGCGGTGTTGATTCATACGCTCGATTTCAGCAAGGCGGTTGCCCCCACGGCAGGAAACGATACTGCGCGACAGAACCGCGCCCAACTCGCACAGGATGCCGGGCCGTTCGAACCTGTCATGGTCAAATGGTTCAACCGGCTGAAAGGCTATGGCTTTGTGGTGCGCGGAGAAGAGGATATTTTTGTCCATATGGAGACGTTGCGCGACGCCGGATTGCTCGATATGCTTCCTGCGGAATCGCTCGAGGCGCGCATTGCGCAAGGCCCCAAAGGGCCTATGGTCGTGGAGATTAGAAGGGTATGAGGTTGCGTGATCAGGTGCTTACTGCCGTGGCATTTGCGGCGCTTGGTATCGCCGTTCCGGCATCACAGGCGGTCGCGCAAAGCCCGAATCCGACCCTTACGCGCATTCATCTCACCATATTAACGCATCATGGCCGCCGAAATTTTACCGTAGAGGTTGCACGCACCAGCGAAGAGCAGGAATTCGGACTCATGTATCGCACGCACATCCCGGCGGGCACGGGCATGATCTTTCCGGAAGTGCCCCCGCATCCGGTCGCGTTCTGGATGAAAAATTGCCCGATCCCTGAGGACATGATCTTTATCAGGCCCGACGGACGGATAGAACATATTGCGCAGATGACGCATCCCTATGACGAAACGCCGCTTGCATCGGGCGGCAATGTCAGCGCGGTGCTCGAAGTAGCCGGGGGAGAGACCAGGCGGCTGGGCATTCGCGCTGGTGATCGGGTTCAGTGGTAGCGGATTTATATGCCAAATAGGTAATTATTAATCGAGATTGGGCCGCAGCCAGCGCCGCGCTTCCGCGTGCGTGATACCCCGCCGCGCGGCATAATCCGCCACCTGATCCTCACCGATCCGCGCCACGCCGAAATAACTGGCCTGCGCATGTCCGAAATAGAATCCGGAGACGGCGGCGGTGGGGAGCATCGCCTGTGATTCGGTCAGGATGATCCCCGCATTCGCGCCCGCGTCGAGCAGATCAAACAGCATGGGCTTGAGGCTGTGATCAGGGCAGGCGGGATAGCCCGGCGCGGGGCGGATACCGCGATACTGCTCTTTTATGAGTGCCTCATTGGTGAGTTGTTCGTCGAAAGCATAACCCCAAAGGTGCGTTCGGACATGCTGGTGCAGCCGCTCGGCGAAGGCTTCGGCGAAGCGATCAGCGAGCGCCTTAAGCAAAATATCCGAATAGTCATCATGAGTGGCCTTAAAATATGCCAAATGGGGATCAATTCCATGAATGCCGACCGCAAAGCCGCCGAGATGATCTCCCTCTGGGAGGATGAAGTCGGCAAGGCACATATTGGCCCGGCCTTCCCGCTTCTTGATCTGCTGGCGCAGAAACGGGAGGCGCGCGCCCTGCTCCAGCAGCACATTGTCGCCCTCGCGCCTGCACGGCCATAAGCCCACCACGCCACGCGCGGTCAGCCATTTCTCGGTGATGATCTTATCGAGCATGGCGAGCGCGTCCGCATGGAGTGCGCGCGCCGATTCGCCCACCATGGGATCGTCGAGAATGGCGGGATAGGTTCCGGCCAGCTCCCAGGCGCGAAAGAAGGGCGTCCAGTCGAAACAGTCACGCAAATCGGCGAGTGACCAGTCATCGAACACATGAATGCCCGGCTGAAGCGGCGCGGGCGCGGCGAGCGCGGGGTCAATCTGGAAGGCATTGGCGCGTGCCTCCGCCAAAGTGGCGAGTTCATTCTGGCCCTTGCCCTCGCGCGCCTCCCGGATTTTGACATACTCGTCCGCCGTCGCGGCAATGAACCCCTCGGCCTGCGTGTCCGACAGCAGTTGCGCCGCGACACCGACCGCGCGGCTCGCATCGAGCACATATACGACCGGGCCGTCATAGGCCGGATCGATGCGCAGCGCGGTATGCACGCGGCTGGTGGTCGCCCCGCCGATCAGCAACGGGAGTTTGAGCCCTGCGCGCTGCATTTCCTCGGCCACTGTCACCATCTCATCGAGCGACGGCGTAATCAGGCCCGAGAGGCCGATGATATCGGCGTTGTTGTCGTTTGCAGCCTTCAAAATCTCGGCCCAGGGCACCATCACTCCGAGATCAAAAACCTCATAGCCGTTGCATTGCAGCACCACGCCAACGATGTTCTTGCCGATGTCGTGGACATCGCCCTTCACCGTCGCCATGATGATCCGCCCCTTGGATTTGGCACCCTCCTCCTTCGCGGCCTCGATGAACGGGATGAGATGCGCGACAGCCTTCTTCATCACGCGCGCCGATTTCACCACCTGCGGCAGGAACATCTTGCCCGAACCGAACAGATCACCCACCACGTTCATCCCGTCCATCAGCGGGCCTTCGATCACTTCAATCGGGCGGGCGGCTTGCTGGCGCGCCTCCTCGGTATCGTCAACAATATGGACATCGATGCCCTTGACCAGCGCATATTCGAGCCGCTTGGTGACCGGCAAGGTGCGCCATTCCTCCGCCGCCTTCTCCGCCGCCGCATCCTTGCCCTTATAGGTTTCAGCGAGCGCGATCAGCCGCTCCGTCGCGTCCGGATCACGGTTGAGGATCACATCCTCGCATGCCTCGCGCAAGCTCGGGTCAATCGTGTCATAGACATCGAGCTGCCCGGCATTGACGATACCCATGTCCATCCCCGCCGGGATCGCATGATAGAGGAACACCGAATGCATCGCGCGGCGCACCGGTTCATTGCCACGGAAGCTGAACGACAGATTCGACAGCCCGCCCGAGATATGCACATGCGGGCATCGGGCCCTGATCTCCCGTGCCGCCTCGATAAAGTCGAGGCCGTAGCTGTTATGCTCCTCGATCCCGGTGGCGACCGCGAATATATTGGGATCGAAGATAATGTCCTCGGGTGGAAAGCCGATGCCGACCAGCAGCGTGTAGGCGCGCGCGCAAATCTCAACCTTGCGCGCGCGTGAGTCGGCCTGGCCCTTTTCGTCGAACGCCATCACCACAACGGCAGCGCCATAGGCCATGCACAGCCGCGCATGATGCAGAAAAGCTTCCTCACCCTCCTTCATCGAAATCGAGTTCACGATCGGTTTCCCGGAAACGCATTTCAGCCCCGCCTCGATCACCGACCATTTCGACGAATCGATCATGAACGGCACGCGCGCAATATCCGGCTCGGCCGAGATGAGCTTGAGGAACGTCACCATCGCGGCTTCCGAGTCGAGCAGACCTTCGTCCATGTTGATGTCAATGATCTGTGCGCCATTCTCAACCTGCTGGCGCGCGACCTCAACGGCGCGTGGGTAGTCCCCGGCCATGATCAGCTTCTTGAACGCGGCAGACCCGGTGATGTTGGTGCGCTCACCAATGTTGATGAACGTGGCGGTTTGGGTGGTCATCATCAAATAAAAATCCGTAGGGCTGAGCTTGTCGAAGCCCTGTCCTTCATTTGAACGTGTTGAGAAAAGCGGCCCTTCGACAGGCTCAGGGCTACGGGTGGACTTAAAATCAAAATCACGCCGCCACCACCATCGGTTCAAGGCCCGCAAGGCGCATTTGCGTGGGGACTTGCGGCAACACACGCGGCGGCGCGCCCCGCACCGCTTTGGCAATCGCAGCAATATGATCGGGCGTGGTGCCGCAGCAGCCGCCGACCGCATTGACGAGGCCCTCGCGCGTCCACTCCGCAATCAGCTCGGCGGTGCGTTGCGGAAGCTCGTCATATTGGCCCAAATCATTCGGCAGCCCGGCATTGGGGTAGGCAAGGATGAGCGCGTCGGACACTTTACTCAGCTCGATCAGGTAGGGCCGCAGCAAATCCGCGCCGAACGCGCAATTTGCGCCAATGGTCAGCGGCTTCAGGTGGCGCAAAATATACCAGAAGGCGGTGATGGTGTGGCCGGAAAGGTTGCGCCCGGACATATCGGTGATGGTGAAGCTCATCATCAGCGGTACGGAACGACCAGAGGCGGCTTCGGCTTCCTTCGCGGCCATGCCCGCCGCCTTGGCGTTCAACGTATCAAAGCAGGTTTCGATCAGCAGAAAATCAACCCCGCCCGCAATCAGCGCCCTCACCTGCTCCGCATACGCCGTCTTCACCTGGTCGAAAGTCACCGACCGGAATCCCGGATCGTTCGCATCCGGCGAGTTCGACAGCGACACGGTTAGCGGTCCGATTGAACCCGCCACAAACCGTGGCTTGCCGGTCTCCCGCCCCACCTTGTCCGCCCACTCTCTGCAAATCCTCGCCGAGACCTCGTTGATCTCCCACGCCAGGCTCTTCAGGAACGGATCGTCAATGATCTTCTGATAGAACTCCGGATCCTTCCGTCCCCCATGCTCCCGCGGATCGTCAACAAAGAACTCGCTCTGCGAAATCGTCGTAGCGCCAAACGTGTTTGTCTCGATAATGTCGGCCCCGGCCTCAAGAAACCGCCGATGGATATCGCCGATCATCTTTGGCTGCGTCAGCACAAACAAGTCGCCGTTGTTCAGCAACCCCTTGGTCGCGTTCTTGAAGCGCTCGCCGCGGATATCCGCCTCCGTCATGCCGTACGTGCGGATGGTCGTGCCCATCGCGCCGTCAAGAATGGCAATGCGGTTCTCGAGAATCTTCTTTAGAGGATGATTTTGAATGTCCGTCAATTTCACTCCCAAACTACTGACCAGATAAACAGCGATGGAACCGGTGGC
>JAGWQR010000148.1 GCA_028869975.1 Alphaproteobacteria bacterium
AGCGCCTGCTCCGTCGTCTCGATCAACGAGGACAAGGAGCGACGCGCGCAACGCAGTGCCGCCTTTGATTCACAAGCTTATGTTGCGCACAACTGGAACAGCCGGATTGTGCCCGAAATCCAGCACGATGCTGTACCGCTTGCGAAAGTGCTGCCTGCGATTGCCGCCAATCTGGATGCCGCCGGTCGCGCACACGGGCGAATCGCTTCGGAAGGCGCGCCCTATGTTTTCAAGGTCAGCGGTCTCGGCAAGATCGCCATGATTGATCGCAGTTCGCGCACCGGCAGCATCACCCTTTTCCTCGGTGCGCTGACGAACAAGCAGGCAAGACTGCTCATTGGCCCCGTGCTCGTCAATTCGGACATTCGTGACAGCCTGCCCTTCATCGATTTCAATAATTTCGCCGACCAGAGCGCGTTTGCGGCGATCAACCGTGCGTTGAATACCATGGCGTTGCGAGCACTGCCGACAGATCTCAAAGTCGGCGACACCATCCGCTTTATTGGGGTGATGTCGGTTGCACGCGCCGACGCGCCTGTCGAAATCATGCCGGTTCAAGTCGAGCGGGCGAACTGACATGACCGAGCTGATCCGTGCCTCGGCGATCACCAAACGCTATGGCGGCACGCTTGCGCTCGATGCGGTCGATTTTGCGGTTGAAGCGGGCGAGGTTCATGTTCTGATTGGTGAGAATGGAGCAGGAAAATCAACGCTGATGCGCATTTTGGCGGGGATTGAAGCGCCAAGTTCGGGCACACTCATACTCGATGATGAGGTGGTGACATTGACCTCGGTACGCGATGCCGCCGCCAAGGGGATTGGCATGGTGCACCAGGAACTCAACTTGTGCCCGAACCTGACCGTTTCCGAAAATATCTTCCTGAGTCATGGTGGTGCGCTGCCGGACCTTGCCAGCGAGCGCAAGCGCGCCGCTGCATTGATGGCCCGGCTCGGGCGCACCATTTCTGCCGATGTGCGTGTCGAAGCATTGAGTGTCGGAGATCAGCAAATTGTCGAGATCGCCAAAGCCCTGGCAGAAGAGTGTCGCGTACTGATTTTCGACGAACCTACTTCGGCGCTGAGTGCGGCGGAAGTGGAAACCCTGTTTGACGTGATCGCCGACCTCAAACACGCAGGTGTCGGCATCATCTATATTTCGCACAAACTGGAGGAACTGATGCGGATAGGCGACCGCATTTCGATCCTGCGCAACGGTCGGATGATCGAAACGCGGGCGGTTGTGGCCGCATCGCTCGACTGGATTGTCACGACCATGATTGGCGAGGAAAGGCGAATAGCGCGCACTGAATCGCATACAGGTGGCACAGAAATACTCTCGATTGCAGGCGCGTTTAACGTGCGTTTCAATGCAGGCGAAGTGACCGCGATTTATGGTCTGCTCGGATCAGGTCGCACCACATTGCTTGAAACGCTGTTCGGTGCGCGCGCGGGCGGCACAATATGGCTTGACGGGGCCGACTTGACCGGTCGGCCCATCGCCGAGCGCGTGAAACATGGATTGCTGTTTGTTCCCGAGGACCGCAAACGCAATGGGTTGTTCGCCAACTTCACGGTTGCCGCCAACCTCTCATTGTCTGACCTTTCGCACCTTGCGCGATGGAGTGTCATTGATCGTGCACAAGAAACAGGACAAATTGCCGCCATGATCGAACGGCTGGGGATCAAGACCGCCTCGCCGGACACTCCGATCACAGCCCTTTCGGGTGGCAACCAGCAAAAGGTTTTGATTGGCCGTGCGCTGATGCCCGGCCCCAAGGCGCTGCTGCTCGACGAGCCGGGGCGCGGCGTGGATGTTGGCGCGCGCGCAGAACTGTTCGAAACGATCCGAGATCTCGCCGCGCAGGGTTTGGCGGTTGCATTTACCAGCTCGGACCTGATCGAGGTGATGAACGTTGCTGACCGGATTATCGTGCTCGCCAGGGGGCAAATCTCGCTCGATATGCGCAGCCAAGAAACCGACGAGAAGGCAGTTGTTGCCGCTGCCAACCGCGCTTCCGCCCCACTGGAGATTGCCTGATGCGAACGCTACTTTTGCGCTATCGCTCCATCGTCGCGCTGTTTCTTGTCATCGCGCTGTTTGCTGCAATCGCCCCGAACTTTCTCTCGGTCGCAAACTTTATGATTATGGCCAAACATGTCGCTATAGTTGCGATACTGGGTATCGGCATGACATTTGTAATCCTGACGGGTGGTATCGATCTTTCGGTCGGTTCGATTGCCGGATTGGCGGGAATGGTGTCCGGCGCGCTTATCCTTAACGGAATTTCGCTCATACCGCTTGGTATCGTCATCTATCCCGCGATTCCCACCGTCATCTTGCTGGTGCTCATCTTTGGCGGACTGGTCGGGCTGGCGAACGGGGTGCTCGTCGCTCAACTGCGCGTCGCCCCGTTTATAGTCACTTTGGGGATGCTCTATGTGGCACGAGGGAGTGCGTTATTGATGTCTGGTGGTACCACATTTTCAAATCTAACCGGCGCGCCTGAATATGGCAATCAGGGCTTTTCGTGGCTCGGTGCCGGGCAGTTGCTGGGTATTCCGGTGCCGGTCTGGCTGCTGGGGCTGGCGGCATGGATCGCGATCTTCACTGCGACGCGCACAAGTTTTGGAAGGCGCGTCTATGCTGTCGGCGGCAACGAGCGCGCAGCAGAACTTTCCGGGGTGCGAACAGATCGGATAAAAATATGGGTCTATGTCATTTCGGGCGTGTGCGCAGCGCTCGTTGGGATGCTGGTTGCCTCCGATCTTATGTCTGCCCACCCTGCTTCAGGCGAAAGTTTTGAGCTTAATGCAATCGCCGCCGTCGTGCTGGGTGGGGCATCGCTCAAGGGTGGACGTGGCACGATAGGCGCGACACTGATCGGCGCCGCAGTAATAGGTGTGCTCGGTGACGGCATGGTGATGGTCGGTGTGAGCGAATTCTGGCAGATGGTCATCAAGGGTGCTGTGATCATCGCCGCTGTCGTGCTCGACCGGTTGCAGGATAAATTCGAGGTGATGTTATGAATGCCCCCGCTTTCACGCGGCCGCTCGCGGGTGCGCGCCGCGCCGAAATTCTCGCCTGGGCGCGCGAGGAAGGTAGCGTGCGGGTACGTGATCTGGCTGAGGCGTTTGCGGTGTCCGAAGTGACGATCCGGCAGGATCTGGAGCGGCTTGAATCGGAAGGCTATGTCGAGCGCTCCCATGGCGGCGCGTTCCTCAAATCGGTGCCGCAACAGGTGCGGGCAATGGCGCTCGCGCATCAGGCTCACATGGATGCCAAACGCGCGATCGGAAGGGCGGCTGCGGCATTGGTACAAGATGGTGAGACAATCATTCTTGATTCGGGTTCAACCACCACCGAAATTGCTTCACATTTGCTAGACTGCAAGGATCTCACCGTCATCACCAATGGTCTTAACATTGCCTTGATGCTCGGGGCGCAACCAAGCATTGAGGTTCATATGCCTGGCGGCCATTTCAAGCCACCGACGCTTTCGGTGAGTGGTGAGCGTTCGGCGGATTATTTTCAGGGCCTGTTTGTGCGGCGGCTGTTTCTCGCCACCGCCGCCGTTTCAATCGAGGAAGGGCTGACCTTCCCGTCGCTTGCTGATCTTCCGGTCAAACGGGCGATGGTAGAGAGCGCGGAACATGTCTGCCTCGTTGCTGATTCATCCAAAATTGGCCAGCGGAGCTTTTCGGCGCTGGGGCCGGTGGGCATGATCCACACCCTCGTCACCGACAGCGGCATCGCAAATGAGGATGTGGCGCGTCTGCGTGATCTTGGTATTGAGGTGATGATCGCATGACGAAGCTATTCTTCCGCCCCTGGCTGCTCGGTCTGCTTATCGTCGCGGCACTTGTGGCAGCGTTCACGCTGAAATCACGCCAGTATTCCAGATTGATCGTTATCATCACCCCGTCGCTCGACAACCCTTTCTTCGGGCAGGAGGCGATTGCCGCCGAGGCGCGAGCGAAGGAACTCGGCTATCAGACGCTCAAATTTTCGCACGATGATGATGCGTTCAAGCAATCGAGCCTTATCGATAATGCGATTGCGCGCAACGCCGCTGCGATCATCCTCGACAATGCCGGGGCCGACGCCAGCATTGCCGCCGTGCAGAAAGCCAAGAGCGCGGGCGTGCCGGTATTCCTGATCGACCGCGAGATTTCTGCGCGCGGTATTGCAGCAGCACAGATCGTCTCGAACAATTATCAGGGCGCGATGCTGGGTGGCCTCGCCTTTGCCCAGGCAATGCACGAGGGCGGTAGCTATGCCGAACTGGTCGGTAAGGAATCGGATACCAATGCGGCGATCCGTTCGAAAGGCTATCACGAAGTGCTTGATCAATATCCCGGCTTGCACATGGTCGCGCGACAAAGTGCCAACTGGGATCAAGCAGAAGCGTTCCAGAAAACCCAGACGATTCTGCAAGCCAACCCACAAATCAAGGGCATTATCGCTGGCAATGACACGATGGCGCTTGGCGCAGTGGCGGCGCTTAGAAGCGTTGGACGCAGCGATGTGATCGTTGTCGGCTTCGACGGCTCGAACGATGCGCGCGATGCGATTATGATGGGAGGAATGGCGGCAACCGTGCTCCAGCCGGCGCACCGGCAGGCGCAATTTGCAGTCGAACTCGCCGACAAACAGCTCAAGACCGGCAGCACCGGCAAACCTGAAAAGCAGTTGATGGATTGCATTCTGATTACACGGGCTGAGGCACCTATGCTGGCGGATTTTGGGCTGACCCAAGGAGAAGGAAAATGACCAAACAACTTTATGGTGCGGGCATCTGGCATTTCGCCACCTATGTCGATCGTTATGCCACCGATGGTTATGGCCCACCGCGCAGCCTGCTGGAGATGATTAACCTCGCAGGGCAGGTCAAAGACCTGTCGGTCGTTGACATCAACTTCCCCTGGAGGGCCGATATTTCGGTTGAGGCGGTTGAGGCGGCGCTGAAGCAAAATAACCTTTCAGTCATCGGGATCACGCCTGAAATCTATAATCGCGAATTCGCCAAGGGCGCCTTCACCAACCCCGATTCAGGGGTGCGCCGCCGCGCCAATGAAGTATGCACGCAGGCCGCCGATCTGGTGCGCCGGTTTGGCGCGTCCTATGTCAAGCTTTGGCCGGGGCAGGATGGCTGGGACTATCCGTTTCAGGTCGATTACAAGGACATCTGGAGACAATCGGTTGAGGGCATTGGCGAACTGGCCAGCCAGAACCCCGATCTCAAATTCGTCATCGAGTATAAGCCACGCGAACCCCGCGTGCATATGAGCTATAAC
>JAGWQR010000149.1 GCA_028869975.1 Alphaproteobacteria bacterium
ACATGCCACTGCCATCGAGATTGAGCGCAACGCTGATCTGCGTTTCGGTCGTGTTGCGGGAGAGGCTTGCCTGTCGCATGGCCGCTCCCCTAGAGCCTTATGCCAGCGCACGCAACGCCTTGACGCGGGCAAGCCAAGCGTTCAGGGATTCGCCCATGAGTGATACACCACCAGACAGCCTGATTCCCTATGACGAAATCGTGCAGGAGACTTTGCGTGCGGTGGTGGGCCGGGTGCTCGCGCCGATCCATTCGAACCAGGATTTGCTGGGCGATCATCATTTTTACATCACCTTTCGCACCCAGGCCCCGGGGGTTTCAGTACCGCGCTCGCTGTTCGAGCGCTTTCCGGAAGAGATGACTATCGTGCTCCAGAACAAATTCTGGGACTTGAAGGTGCATGACAGTTGGTTTGAGGTGACGCTGACCTTTGGCGGGGTGCCCTCGCACCTGACCATTCCGTTCGCCGCGATCACGCAATTCCACGATCCCGCGGTCAATTTCGCACTGCAATTCAGCGCCGTGGTCGAGGATGAGGCGCCGCCACCTGCGCCCGAACCGGAAAAACCGCATGTTGTGAAGAGCGAAGATGGCTCGAACGTCGTCACGGTTGATTTCGGGCGCAAGAAGTAGCGCGCATGGATCGCAGAGGGCTGTTGTTTGTGCTGTCCTCACCCTCCGGGGCGGGTAAATCAACGCTTTCGAGAATGCTGCTGGCGGCGGATGCGGGGATCACGCTCTCGGTATCCGCAACCACGCGCCCGCCGCGCGCCGGCGAGGTCGATGGCCAGGATTATCATTTTGTCTCTGTCGAACGCTATGCGGAGATGGTCTCGGGCGGCGATTTTCTCGAATATGCGACCGTGTTTGGCAACCGTTACGGAACGCCGCGCGCGCCGGTTGAGGCCGCGCTGCGGGAGGGCCGCGATGTGCTGTTCGACATAGACTGGCAGGGCGCGCAACAGCTTCATCAGGCGGCCGAGCGCGATGTCGTGCGCGTGTTCATCCTGCCGCCGTCAATCGCTGAACTGGAGCACCGGCTGCGCGCGCGCGGCACCGATGATGAAGTGGTGATCGAAGCGCGCATGGAGCGTGCCCGCGCAGAAATCAGCCATTGGGACAATTATGATTATGTGCTGGTCAATGACGAAGTTGCGGCCTGTTTTGCACAGGTGCAGACCATCCTTGCAGCCGAACGCCTCAAACGCGCGCGTCAGACCGGGCTGGTGGCATTTACCCGAGGGCTGATGGGTTAAGCCCGTTGCGCCGCAGCGCTGGCGAGTTTATCGACTCGCTCATTATCGGGGTGGCCGTTATGGCCTTTCACCCAGCGCCATTGAACCATGTGCGGGCGGGCGGCGGAGAGCAATTCCTGCCAGAGATCGATATTCTTGACCGGCTTTTTGCTGGCGGTTTGCCAGTTGTTGCGCTGCCAGCTATCGACCCATTTCATGATGCCGTCGCGCACATAGACGCTGTCGGTGGTCAGCGTAACATGACAGGGATCGCGGAGCGCTTGCAATGCACGGATCGCGGCCATCAGCTCCATGCGGTTGTTGGTGGTGTCGGTTTCTCCGCCCGACAACTCCTTTTCATATGTGCCATAGCGCAGCAGCGCGCCCCAGCCGCCGGGGCCGGGATTGCCCTTGCACGCGCCGTCGGTAAAGATATGGACGTGCGGCAGCTTACTCATAGCGCATTATAATGTTCCAGCCGCCGCAGGAAGGCGAGTGGGTCCTTACGGGTGACGAGCGCCTCGGCAGGGGTGTTGAGCCAGTCCCACGCGCGGGTCAGGAGAAAGCGCAAACAGGCGCCGCGCGCGAGGATCGGGAAGGCTGCACGCTCGGCGGCGCTCAGGCCATGGGTTGCGTCGTAACCAGCGATGATGGCGTCGCCGACCGCCGCATCATAATTCCGGCCTTCATAATCAAAGGCCCAGGCGGCGTGCGTCACCGCCACATCCCAGGCGCGCACTTCGGTTGCTGCAAAATAAAAGTCGATCAGTCCGGAGACCGCAACACCACGCATCAGCACATTGTCGGGGAAAAGATCGGCATGAATAACCGCGCGCGGCAGGGCGGCAGGCCAGTGCGCTTTGAGATACGCGCATTCCGCTTCGACTTTTGCGCGCAGGCCCGGTTGGATGTCATCGAGCGACACACCGCATTTTGCGGCGAGCGCATACCAGCCTTCGGGCCCGAGCGCATTGGCGCGGTTCAGCGCAAAATCTGCCAGCGCCATGTGTATCCGCCCCAGTGCTGCACCGGTGGCGCGGGCTTGGGTAGCGGTCGGATGGCTCACCGAGAGGCCGGGAAGAAATTCGATCAGCGCGGCGGGACGGCCACAAAGGGTGCGCAACTGTTCACCTTGCCGATCACGCAGCATTCGCGGCACGGCACAGCCCCGTTCGGCGAGATGATCGAGCAGCGCGGCAAAGAAAGGCAGGTCGGCAGCGTCCACCCGCTTTTCATATAGCGTCAGGATGAAGCGCGCGCCCTTGCCGTCCCGTCCGCTGGTATCGACCAAATAATTGCTGTTCTCGACCCCTTCTGCAATGCCTTTGGCAGAGGCAAGCGTTCCAACCTCATAGCGAGCAATGAATTCAGCCATCGCTTCGGCTGAAACCTGGGTATAAACCGCCATGTCCGCTCAGACCGCCAGCCCGCGTGGCAGCTTGAATTCAACAGCTTCGCGCGCGATTTCTACTGGTTCTTCCTGGATAACGAAGCGCGTGGCAAGCAGGTCAACCACCTCGCGCACCAGCAGTTCCGGGGCCGAGGCACCCGCTGTTATGCCGGCGGTCGTTATGTCGTCAAACCAGTCAAAATCGATTTCGGCGGCGCGCTGGATCAACCGGGCGCGTGCGCCATATTTTTTGGCGACCTCGACCAGCCGGAGCGAATTGGACGAATTGGGCGCGCCGATCACCAGCACCAGCCCGCAGCGCTGCGCAATCGCCTTAACCGCTTCCTGCCGGTTGGAGGTGGCGTAACAAATATCGTCGGCGCGCGGCGCGACAATGCCGGGGAAGCGCCGCTGGAGCGCGGCTGTAATTTCCGCCGTGTCATCGACCGAAAGCGTGGTTTGCGTCAAAAACCCGAGACGCTCAGGGTCTTGCGGGGCGAGCGTTGCAACATCGGCCAATGTCTCAACGAGCGTCATATGTCCCTCGGGCACCTGACCGAACGTGCCTTCCACTTCGGGGTGGCCCTTATGACCGATAAACAGGATATGGCGACCATCCGCGACAAGCCGTTCCGCTGCGCGATGCACACGCGACACCAGCGGGCAGGTGGCATCAAGATAATTGAGGCCGCGCGCCTGTGCCTTGGCGGGGATCGCCTTGGGCACGCCGTGTGCCGAAAATACCACCGGCACATCATCGGGAACATCATCAAGCGATTCTACGAAAATAGCCCCTTTCGTACGCAGACCATCCACCACGAAGCGATTATGGACAATTTCATGGCGCACATAGATAGGCGGGCCGTATTTTTCGAGCGCCAGCTCAACGATGCGGATGGCACGGTCAACCCCCGCGCAAAAGCCGCGCGGCGCCGCTATAAGCAGTTTCAATGACAATTCAGCATTCATCTCCGGTTCGCCCTTATGCGATTACTTGCGTCGGGGAAAGCGCATACCTATACGGATGCCCCACGATCATAGTGAAGGACTGTTTCTTGAAAGCCCCCCTTATCCTCTCGGCCTGCGCCGTGCTCCTGTTTCTCGGCGGTTGCGCCAAGGATCATGATCTTGACGAATCGGGTGGCGTCCAGATTACGCGGTCGCGCTGCCCGGCTGTAGCGGTACCGGACAATACAGGCGATGTTACGCTCTTCAATCCAGCGAACAGTACCGATTCGCGCGCAATCGACGTGACTGCGACAATCACCAACCTGCGCACGACATGCAATGATGATGTGGCTAATTTTGAACCTGGCAAGCATAAAAAAAAGAAGCAGATCGCAACGCCAACGGGCGATATTATCAGCACCGTCGTCTTTGATGTCGATGCCCGGCGTACGGACACACATGGCGCGCGCGATGTTGTACTGCCTTATTACGCCGTGGTGATGCAGGGCGGCAAATATGTCATCACCAAGAGGCTGAATACGGTTACACTGCATTTTGATGACGGAAAGTTGCGCGCCAGTGCGCTCGGCCATGCGGGAGCCTATATTGATCGGGCCGCTGCGAGTCTGCCGCTCGATGTCATTACCAAAGTCAACCACAAGCGTAAAAGCGGCGATGCTGACGCTGATGAGGATCCGATGGCGGATCCACATGTGCGTGAAGAACTGGCACGTGCTAATTTTGAGTTGCTGATCGGTTTTCAGCTTAACGACGCGCAGCTCAAATATAACGCAACGCGCTGATTTGAATACTCCGAGGCATAAATAGCAAGGCAGTAGCTCCGGAACAAAGCCATAACGGTTCATTCTGTAGCGAACTCTTTACTTCTCTGTGGCGTAATTAAGCGCATTTTAACCGCGCGCTGGCATATGCTTGCGTATGTATATTGACCCCGCTTATCTCTTTGTTCCTGCTGCATCCGGCAGGCAGGCTACGGGACGCTGGGTCAGGTTATGGTCAAGAATCGAACCACCAGTCCCTCCGAACATTGCCGATCCATTGTTGCAGGAACAATATAAACAGATTGGCGCATGCATTCCTGTGCTTTACCTGTCATTGGGTTCGGCGGTTCTGACGAGCTTGATCGTGGCCCATGACAGTCTGACCGCAATAGACAGGATTTTGGGGCCAATTCTCATATTGCTGCTGAGCGCCTGGCGCGTTTTTGTCTGGCGGCGGAGGCAAAACGAAGCGACGAATGCGCAAGAACACCGCAAGCGCCTGCGAAGATCGACAATCCACACAATTTTCCTGAGCTTGCTGGGCGGCATATGGACGGCCTCTGCGTTCGTCTATCTCGATGAAGTGCCCGGCATGATGTTAATGGTTTGCCTGACGATGGCCGTGTTCAGCGCCATTAACTGTATGTGGTGGCTCCCCCGCGCGGCGATGGCGGTTGCGCTGTTCGGCATGATGCCCATGCTGTTAACCATGATGAGCTTCCACGATGCAGGCATTCGTGCCACTGCGATCTCTGTACTCGTGGTGACAGTGCTGCAACTGCGGCTCGTGCTCGGGAAATATAGCTCGTTGCTCCATTCTCTCGAGGTGGAACATCATATGCAACTACTGGCGCATACTGATTCACTCACCCGCTTGGCGAACCGCAGAGGGTTCAATGACGCGCTGGATGCCAGCCTGGCTAACCGCAACGAAATCCAGAATCTGGCGCTTGCGCTCATCGATCTGGATGGATTCAAGGGCGCAAACGACCAGTTTGGTCACCCGGCAGGCGACGCCATATTGAGCGAAGTCGGGATTCGACTCGCGGCACTCAGCCCAGAGGCAATCTGCATCGGGCGGATTGGCGGCGATGAATTTGGCGTAATCCTGAATGAATCGCGCGCCTGTGTGCGGGCTGCCTGGGTTGAAAAAGCGCGGGCAATGATTTCGATTCCATATCAGTTCGGGGGCTTCACCATCCGGATTTCCGCCAGCATCGGCATGGCGGGCTGTCAGGCGGATATCGTTTCACGTGACGACTGGCTCACTGCGGCGGATACGGCCCTGTACCTTGACAAAAGTGACCGTCGCTGCCGCCGGACAGGTGACAGCGCAAAAATATCCCGTAATGCTGCTATCATGGCCGGACAACCGGATTAACTTACAGCGCTTGACAGTGGTCGTGAGAGTCGTCATCAAGACGTGTCGCCGCCAAAGCGGGAGAGTGTGGGCTAAATGTCCGCCGCCGAAGGAGCAACCGCCCCGGAAACTCTCAGGCACAAAGGACCGTTTGGGCATATGTGACACTCTGGAAAGCGTTCCCATGCGGATGGGAGCCACCGAAGGGGTAAGCGCTGCGCACGCGGTGTGAAAGCTCTCAGGTTCCGTGACAGAGGGGGCAGGCCAGCGCTGACAGGCGTGGGTCTGAGCCTGTTGAATACGGAATCGGAGCATGTACGATACTCAGGACGATAAAACTGAAACTCAATTTTTGCCGCTTGATGGCTGGCACCGCGCGCATGGCGGGCGCATGGTGGAGTTTGCTGGTTACTGGATGCCGATCCAGTATGAGGGAATAATTGCCGAACATCTTTGGGTGCGCGAGAATGCCGGCCTGTTCGATGTCTCACATATGGGGCAGCTTCAGATCAGTGGTGAAGGCGCGGCGGAAGCGCTGGAGGCCCTGCTCACCACCGACATCAAAACGCTCGAACATGGCAAAATCCGCTACGCGCTGATGCTCAATGAGGCGGGCGGCGCGCTTGATGATCTGATGGTGACGAACCGGGGGATTTATTATTACCTCGTCGTCAATGGTGCGACAAAATGGGACGATATTGCCCATCTGCGCCAGCATCTGCCCGATCATATCACACTCAATCATCTGGAAGACCGGGCACTGCTCGCGCTGCAAGGGCCCAAGGCGGTTGCGGCGCTGGCGCAGCTCGGCCTTGTTCCCGCCAAACCCGGCGGGCCGGAGCTTGGAGACATGAACTTCATGGAGGCCGCGCCGTTTAAGTGGGGCAAGGTGCCGCTGGGCATCTCTCGCTCGGGCTATACCGGCGAGGATGGGGTGGAAATTTCTGTGCGCGGCGAGGATGTGGTGGCGCTGGCCGATGCTCTGTGTGCGCTGCCGGAGGTGAAGCCCATCGGGCTTGGCGCGCGTGATTCGCTGCGGCTGGAAGCGGGGTTGCCGCTCTATGGGCATGATCTGGATGCGGGCGTTGATCCGATTCAGGCCGGTCTCGGCTTTGCTGTGCCCAAGCGGCGGCGTGCAGAGGGCGGTTTTCCCGGCGCGGCGCGCGTTCAGGCCAGCATCGCCAATGGCCCGCCTTCAAAGCGTGTCGGCCTGATGATCGAGGGGCGGATGCCCGCGCGCGAGGGCGCGCTGATCTTTGACGGAGACACGCAGGTTGGCAAACTGACCTCGGGTGGCTTCTCGCCGAGCCTGCAAGCCCCGATCGCGATGGGCTATGTTGCGCCTGAGCACGCCGCCCCCGGCACGCCGCTCGAGATTGATGTGCGCGGCAGGCGCCTGCCCGCATCGGTTGTCGGCCTGCCCTTCGTTCCGCATCGCTATAAACGCAAAGGAGTTTGAAATGACCCGCTATTATACCATTGAGCATGAGTGGATCGAGGTTGACGGCACCACCGCGACGGTCGGCATCACCGATCATGCGCAGCACCAGCTTGGCGACATTGTGTTTGTCGAGGTGCCCGCCGCTGGCACCACGCTCACCAAGGGCGGGCAAGCAGCGGTGGTCGAGTCGGTCAAGGCTGCGTCGGATGTTTATGCGCCGGTATCGGGTGTGGTGAGCGAGAGCAATGCCGCGCTGGAAGCCGACCCGGCTTTGGTCAATTCCGCGCCCGAGGGTGACGGCTGGTTCTTCAAATTGACGCTGACCAACGCAGCGGAGCTTGAGGGCCTGATGGACAAGGCCGCTTATGATGCCTGGGTGAAGACGCTCTAATGCGCTACCTCCCCCTGACCGATACCGACCGCGCGGAGATGCTCGCCACCATTGGTGCGCCCAGCATCGATGCGCTCTTTGCCGAAGTGCCCGCTGAGGCCCGGCTCGATGGCCTCATCGCGGGCTTGGCGCACCACCAGTCCGAAATGGCGGTCGAGCGGCATTTCTCGCACCTCGCGCGGCGCAACATGGCGGCGGCGCACCACCCCTTCTTTCTCGGCTGCGGCGCTTACAAACACCATATCCCTGCCTCGGTCGATCATCTCATCCAGCGCGGCGAATTCCTGACCGCCTATACGCCCTACCAGCCCGAAATCGCGCAAGGGACGCTTCAGGTGCTGTTCGAGTTTCAAACGCAGGTCGCGCGGCTGTTCGGCTGCGCGGTGGCCAATGCGAGCATGTATGATGGCTCGACCGCGTGCTGGGAAGCGATCAGCATGGCGGCAAGGATCACGCGACGCAAGAGCGTGCTGCTGAGTGCCGGGCTGCACCCGCATTATGTCAGCGTGGCGCAGACGATGGCGCGCTTCACCGGGGACGTGGTGGAAAGCGCGGTGCCCGATCTGGCGGGTTCGGACTGGGCGGATCTGGCGGCGCGGGTTGGCCCTGAGACGAGCGCGGTCGTCGTGCAATATCCCGATATATTTGGCCAGGTCGAGGATATGGAGGCGCTTGCCAGCGCCTGTCAGGCTGCTGGCGCGCTGCTGATCGCGGTAGTTACCGAGCCGGTGGCGCTTGGGGCTATCAAATCCCCAGGCGAAATGGGCGCGGATATTGTGGTGGGGGAGGGGCAATCGCTCGGCGTTGGGCTGCAATTCGGCGGGCCGTATGTCGGACTGTTCGCTTGCCGCGAGAAATTTGTGCGCCAGATGCCGGGCCGGCTGTGCGGGCAGACGGTCGATGCCAGCGGCAAGCGCGGGTTCGTGCTCACGCTCTCCACGCGCGAGCAGCATATCCGGCGCGAAAAGGCGACCTCAAACATCTGCACGAATGCGGGGCTGTGTGCACTCGCGTTCAGCATTCACATGACGCTGCTGGGCGAGGCAGGGTTGCGGCAACTGGCGCTGGTCAATCATACCAAAGCGCGCCGAGCGGCGGCGCGGCTGACGCAAATCAACGGCGTGGCGCTGGCGACGCCATCCTTCTTCAATGAATTCACATTGTCTTTGCCAGTCGAGGCGCGCCCGGTTGTGCGCGCACTCGCTGAACGCCAAGTGCTCGGCGGCGTTTCGCTCGGCCGGCTCTATCCAGGCATTAACGCACTGGAGAATGGATTGGTTGTCGCGGTCACTGAAGTGGTCAGTGACGATGACGTTGAGGCGTTGGCAACAGCGCTGGAAGGGGTACTGGCATGAACATCAATAACTCTGGCTGGAAGCCTGAGCTGGCCGCGAACGATTCGAATGGTGATGCGGGCGTGGCCACCTTCACCGGTAACCGCGCGTTGATGCTTGACGAGCCGCTGATTTTCGAGATTGGCAGCAATGCAACGACAGGGGTGGATTTTGCCGCCTGCGATGCGCGGCATGATCTCGGCGCGCTGGCCCGCACCGCGCCGATCAACCTCCCAGGCCTGTCCGAACCTGAAACGGTGCGCCATTACACGCGCCTGTCACGCCAGAATTACGGGATTGATCTGGGCGTCTTCCCGCTGGGCAGTTGCACGATGAAGCACAATCCGCGCCTCAATGAGAAGATCGCGCGGATGAAGGGCTTTGGCGATGTTCATCCGCTCGCGCCGATCCCGACCATTCAGGGCGCGCTCGCCGTGATTCATGAACTCGCCGAATGGCTCAAGGCCCTCACCGGAATGCCCGCGATTGCTATGTCTCCCAAGGCAGGGGCGCATGGCGAACTGTGCGGTATACTGTGCATTCGCGCGGCACTTGAGGCCCGTGGCGAGACGGCGCGCACGGTCATGCTCGTGCCCGAATCGGCACATGGCACCAATCCGGCGACGGCGGCGTTTGCAGGGTTTTCCATTGAGAGCATCCCAGCAACTGCGCAAGGCCGGGTCGATGTCGCGGCGCTCGAAGCTCGCCTCGGCCCGGATGTGGCGGGCGTGATGATCACCAACCCCAACACGTGCGGCCTGTTCGAGCGCGATCTCAAGCGCATCGCCGACAATGTGCATGCCGCCGGGGGTTATGTCTATTGCGACGGCGCCAATTTCAACGCCATCGTCGGCCGGGTGCGGCCCGGCGATCTCGGCATTGATGCGATGCACATCAACCTGCATAAGACGTTCTCCACCCCTCATGGCGGCGGCGGGCCGGGGGCAGGACCGGTGGTGCTTTCAGAAGCGCTTGCGCCGTTCGCGCCGCTGCCGGTCGTCGAAACACAGGGCGATGACTATGTGCTGATCGAAGAAGAAAATGCCGCCGAAAGCCATCCCCAAGCGTTCGGGCGGATGGCGGCGTTCCAGGGCCAGATGGGGATGTTCACCCGTGCGCTCGCCTATATTCTCAGCCATGGTGCGGATGGCTTGTGCCAAGTCTCGGGCGATGCCGTGCTCAACGCCAATTATGTGCTGCGTTCGCTGGAAGATACGCTCGATGCGCCGTTTGCGCATAGCGGCCCCTGTATGCACGAGGCGCTGTTCACCGATGTCGGATTTGCTGAAGGCTTCTCGACACTCGATGTCGCCAAGGGGCTGATCGATGAGGGCTTCCACCCGATGACGGTCTATTTCCCGCTGGTTGTGCATGGCGCGATGCTGGTCGAGCCGACCGAAACCGAGAGCAAGGCGGGGCTTGATCAATTCATCGGTGCGCTGCGCTCGGTCGCCGAACGCGCCAAGGCCGGCTACCCCACGCTCAAATCCGCGCCGCATTTTGCCCCCCGCGCCCGGCTCGACGAAACGCAAGCCGCGCGCAAACCGGTGCTCGTCCACCCCTTGATTAGCGCGGCTGGCAAGCGCATAACCTCGCCATGAACATTTTCCTTTCGATCCTTCTCATCGCCCTGATGATCGGCACGGTTATATGGCTGGTGCGCGGCGTCATCACTTTTTTACGTACAAGCGAGGCGGATCTTAAAAATGGCGTGGTCGGACCAAGCTCATCTGGCGTCAAGCAAAACAAGGCAATGATGATGCGCATCGTCTTTCAGGCTGCGGCGATTGGTGTGATCGTGGTAATCTTGCTGGCGCGGCGGGGCTAATTTCGCGCGCTTATGGTCAAGCTCAACAAGATTTACACGCGCACGGGGGATGACGGCACGACGGGGCTGGTGGATGGCTCGCGCCTGCTCAAGGACAGCCCGCGCATGGCCGCGATTGGCGATGTTGATGAGCTGAACGGCGCGATTGGCCTCGCCGCGCTGCATGTCGAGGGCGATGCGCTGATCCGGCTGCGGCGCATCCAGAATGATTTGTTTGATCTTGGAGCAGACCTGGCGACGCCCGGAACCGATTTCGCGCCCTCCGAAATGGTGCTGCGGATCATGCCCGCTCAGGTCAAGCGGCTGGAGGACGAACTGGACGCGATGAATGCCGCGCTCAAGCCGCTTACCAGCTTCATCCTGCCCGGCGGGTCGCCCGCATCAGCCGCGCTGCATCTGGCACGCAGCGTCTGCCGCCGGGCGGAACGCGTGGCAGTTGCGGCGGCGCGTGAAGTTGCGCTGAACCCGCAAGCGCTCAAATATCTCAACCGGCTCTCCGATTATCTGTTCGTGATGGCGCGGGCAAATAATGGCAATGGGGATGATGATGTGCTCTGGGTGCCGGGGGCATCGCGCTGAATCTTGCTTTTGATGCACATTTCGCCCATGGGGCGGCGATGAACACCCTGGCCGCGCATGATCCCGCCCTGCTCGCCAAAGCGGAGACGCTGACCGAGGCGCTGCCCTATATCCAGCGCTATGCGGGTCAGACGTTCGTGGTCAAATACGGTGGCCACGCGATGGGCGATCCGGCTCTGGCGCATGACTTTGCCGAAGATGTGGTGCTGCTCAAAACCATCGGGATCAACCCGATTGTCGTGCATGGCGGCGGGCCACAGATCGGGGCGATGCTCAAGAAACTGGGGGTGGAAAGCCGCTTTGTCGATGGTCTGCGTGTCACTGATGCGGAGACGGCGCGGGTGGCGGAGATGGTGCTCTCGGGCGCGATCAACAAGGAAATCGTGCGCTGGATTGCGGGTGCGGGCGGCAAGGCGGTCGGTATTTCGGGCAAGGATGGCGGCTTTGTGCGCGCGCAGAAAGTGACGCGCACGACGCGCGATCCGGACAGCCAGATCGAGATGCATATCGATCTTGGCTTTGTCGGCGAGCCGGCGGCGATCGATCGCATGGTGCTCGATACGATTTCCGGCGCGGGGATGATCCCGGTGGTGGCCCCCATTGGCGTGGATGATGCCGGCCAAACCTACAATATCAACGCCGATACGATGGCGGGGGCGATTGCTTCCGCCATGGGCGCCAAGCGCCTGTTCCTGCTCACCGATGTGGCGGGGGTGCTGGGTAAGGATGGCGCGCTGCTGACCGATCTCGACCCCGCAAAGATCGCTGCGCTCAAGGCCGATGGGACGGCGCAGGGCGGGATGATCCCCAAGCTCGACACCTGCATCGCAGCGATCGAGGGCGGTGTCGAAGGTGCGGTCATCCTCGATGGCCGGGTGCCTCATGCCATGTTGCTTGAGATTTTCACGGCGCGCGGCGCGGGCACACTGGTGCATAAATAGGAGGTCTGGCGATGATAATGCTGGTTGAGATTATTGATTTTCTGCTCCGGCTGCTGTGGTGGGTGATCCTGATTCAGGCGGTGATGTCGTGGCTGATCGCGTTCAATGTCATCAACACCTATAATGAGACGGTGCGCACGATCTGGAACACATTGTCGCGGGTACTTGAGCCGATTTATCGCCCGATCCGTAAAATTATGCCCGATTTTGGCGCGCTTGATCTGTCGCCGATGGTGGTCCTGATCGGAATTTACATGATGCAGGCTTTTGTGCTGCCGGCAATCCTGCGCGCGGTTTATGGCGAGCCATTTTAGGGCGCAGGTTTGAGTCTGCCCTTGCGCGCTGTAGCCGAGGGCGTCCTGCTGGCAGTACGTGCAACAGCAGGAGCACGGCGCGAGGAAATATCAGGACTGTGGCACGACACGGACGATCAGGTCTGGCTTGAGGTGAAGGTGCACGCAACGCCCGAAGACGGTAAGGCAAATGACGCAATAATTAGTATGCTTAGCATACAATTTTCAGTTAAACGCCGCCATGTTATGCTGGTCAAAGGGCACCGGTCACGGTTAAAGACATTCAGGATCAACGGTGCGACAGCGGAAGGGCTCGCCACTCTGCTCGAAAATATGGGACACAGGAATGAAGGCTGAGATTATTGATGGAAAAGCATATGCCGCAAGCTTGCGCGCAAGGATTGCGCAGGGGGTGACGGCGTTTCAGGCGACGGCGGCGCGCGTGCCCGGCCTTGCGGTGGTGCTGGTCGGCGAGGATCCGGCGAGCAAGGTCTATGTCGGCGCTAAGGAAAAGCAGACGATCGAGGTTGGCATGGTGAGCTTTGCGCACCGGCTGCCCGCCGACACCACACAGACCGATCTGATCGCGCTGATCGCGCGGCTCAATGCCGACCCCAAGGTTGATGGCATCCTCGTTCAGCTCCCTCTGCCCAAGCATCTCAACGAGCTGGCCGTGGTCAGCGCGATTGATCCGGACAAGGATGTTGACGGGCTGCATGTTGTCAATGCCGGACGGCTGGCTTCGGGCTTGCCGGGGCTGGTGAGTTGCACGCCGCTCGGGTGCATGATGCTGATCCATGATGCGCTGGGCGCTGATCTTTCCGGCAAAAACGCTGTCGTCATCGGCCGCTCGATCCTGGTCGGCAAGCCGGTCGCGCAACTGCTGCTCGCGGCGAACTGCACTGTGACGATTGCACATAGCCGCACCGCCGATCTACCCGCTGTGGTCAAGCGCGCGGACATTGTCGTCGCAGCCGTGGGCCGCGCGCAGATGGTAAAGGCGGAGTGGATCAAGCCCGGTGCGTGTGTGATCGATGTCGGCATCAACCGCGTGCCCGCACCCGAGGAAGGCAAGACGAAACTCGCCGGCGATGTTGATTTTGAAGGCGTGGCGGAGGTCGCTGGCAGCATTACCCCCGTGCCTGGCGGCGTCGGGCCGATGACGATTGCCTGCCTGCTCCACAACACGCTGCAAGCGGCGCAGCGGCGTGAGAGCGTGCCGGAGGTCAAGCCGATTTGAACGCGTTCTTCCTCTCCGCGCTCGTCACGCTGTTTGTGGCAATTGATCCGCCCGGCTGTGCGCCGATCTTTGCGGCGCTGGTCGCCGGAACGCCGGTGGCGCATCAGCGCAGCATGGCGGTGCGCTCAACACTGATTGCTACACTCATCCTGCTTGGCTTTGCCCTGATCGGGCGCGCCTTTCTCGATTATCTTGGCGTGAGTCTGGCCGCCTTCCGGCTGGCGGGCGGTGCAATGCTGTTTCTCATGGCGCTCGAAATGGTGTTCGAGAAACGCCAGCAACGCCGCGAGGCCCGCGCGAATGACCTCAGCATAACCGAGCATGAGGATATTTCGGTGTTCCCGATGGGCATGCCGATGATCGCCGGGCCGGGCGCGATTGTGGCGGTGATGCTGCTGATGGCGCGCACGCATAACTGGCCTGAAAAGCTGGCGGTGATCGGCGCACTGGCGAGCGTGCTCGCGCTCATTCTGCTGTCCCTGCTGGTGTCGGCGCCGCTGATGCGGTTGGTTGGCCCCAAGGTGGAGGCGGTTATCTCGCGCATCCTCGGCATGATCCTCGCCGCGCTCGCCGCGCAGTTCGTGCTCGACGGGCTAAATGCGGGGTTGCATTGAGAAACCCCCTCAAAACCGCTCCGCGCTCGCCATCTCCCAGTTGCTCATGTAGAACCCGTCATGGCAGCCGCTGAGCAGTTCGCCAGGCATCAGGAAGTGGTGGAGGTTGGCGAAGCTGCGCACTTCGGAGGCGCTGATCCGGTGCGAAAGGTGGCGCGGCTCAAGCTCGTCGGGGTGGCTGATGCCCGCCGCCGCCATCATCTCGGCAAGCACCTTTACCGTGCGCGTGTGGAAATTATAGACGCGCTCGGCCTTTGTCGGCACGTGCAGCGCTTTCTGGCGCAGCTTGTCCTGCGTCGCCACGCCGGTCGGGCAATGGTTGGTATGGCAGGCGAGCGATTGCACGCAGCCCAATGAAAACATGAAAGCGCGCGCAGCGTTCACCCAGTCCGCACCAATTGCGAGATAGGCGGCGACGCCGAACGCCGAATTGACCTTGCCGGCCGCGCCGATCTTGATCTGGTTGCGCAAGCCAGCGCCAACCAGCGTGTTATGAACGAACAGCAGCCCCTCGCGCAGCGGCGTGCCGACATGATCGGAAAACTCCTGAGGCGCGGCGCCAGTGCCGCCCTCTGCGCCATCGACCACAACAAAATCGGGAACGACGCCGGTTTGCAGCATGGCCTTGACTATGCTCATAAACTCCCACGGGTGGCCGATGCACAGCTTGAACCCGACCGGCTTGCCGCCCGATAATTCACGCAGCCGGGTGATGAAGTCCATCATCTCCAACGGGGTGGAGAAGGCGCTATGCGCGGCAGGCGAAATGCAATCCCGATCCATCGGCACATGGCGGGTGGCGGCCACCTCTGGGGTCAGCTTGGCGCGCGGCAGCACGCCGCCATGGCCGGGTTTGGCCCCCTGGCTCAGCTTGATCTCGATCATCTTGACCTGCGGGCTGGCGGCTTTGGCCTTGAACAACTCGGGATCGAACCTGCCCTCCGCCGTGCGGCAGCCGAAATAGGCGCTGCCCAGCTCCCACACCAGATCGCCGCCGCCTTCCTCATGATAGGGGCTGATGCTGCCCTCGCCGGTATCCTGATAGAAATTGCCGCGTTTTGCACCTATGCTGAGCGCGCGGATCGCGGCCCCGGACAGCGCACCAAAGCTCATCGCCGAGATGTTGAAGATGCTTGCCGAATAGGGCTGGCTGCACTGGTCATTGCCGATCTGGATGCGGAAGTTTGCCGGGTCCACATCCTTGGCCGGTACCAGCGAGTGCTGGATATATTCATAATCGCTGCCATAGACATCATAGAGCGTGCCGAACGGGTGATCGGCGGGCACACCCTTGGCACGGCGATACACCAGCGCGCGCTGCTCGCGCGAGAAAGGCACCTCATCGCGGTCGCTTTCAAGGAAATACTGGCGGATTTCCGGGCGGATGAACTCGAAGATCCAGCGCATATGACCAAGCACCGGATAGTTGCGCAGGATCGCGTGCTTGTTCTGGATCAAATCATAAAGGCCGACAATGACCAGGAAGACGAGAAACCATTCGAGCAAATCCTCCCAGCGGCCCATCGGCTTGAAGATGATCGCAACCGCCAGCAGCACGATGCAGATGATGAAAGCGTTGTAGCGGCCATAACGTGCCATGGCGCATTCTCCTCATTTATTGTCAGATTGTCGCCAGATCACCCCATGTCAAACACGCGCGCGAAGATCGTTTCGACATGCTTGAGGTGATAAACGAGATCGAACAATGCTTCCAGTTCGGCGGGGGGGAGCGCTCTGGTTACATCCGCATCCGCTTTGAGCAGATCAAGCAGCGAGAGCGCGCCGTCGGATTCCCAGACCTTCATAGCATTACGCTGGACGAGTTTGTAGGCATCTTCCCGGCTGACCCCGGCCTGGGTCAGCGCGAGCAGCACACGCTGAGAGTGTACGAGCCCACCCATCTTGTCGAGATTCTTCTGCATCCGCGCCGGATAGACGACCAGCTTGTCGATCACGCCGGTGAGGCGCGCCAGCGCGAAATCGAGCGTAATCGTCGCATCCGGCCCGATATAGCGCTCAACCGAGGAGTGCGAAATGTCGCGCTCATGCCATAGCGCCACATTCTCGAGCGCGGGTGTCACCGCCGCGCGTACCATGCGGGCAAGGCCGGTGAGATTCTCGGTGAGCACCGGGTTGCGCTTGTGCGGCATTGCCGACGAGCCTTTTTGCCCCGGCGCGAAATACTCTTCCGCTTCGAGCACCTCGGTGCGCTGGAGATGGCGGATTTCGGTGGCGAGCCGCTCGATGCTGCTGGCGATGACGCCAAGCGTTGCAAAGAACATGGCGTGCCGGTCGCGCGGGATCACCTGCGTGGAGACCGGCTCAATTGCGAGCCCGAGCTTCTCGGCGACATAGGCCTCGACGCGCGGATCGATATTGGCGAAGGTGCCGACCGCGCCGGAAATGGCACAGGTGGCAATGTCGGCGCGCGCCGCTTCCAATCGTTTGCGCGCGCGCACAAACTCCGCATAGGCTTGGGCCATTTTCAGTCCGAAGGTCCCCGGCTCGGCATGAATGCCGTGCGACCGGCCGATGCAGGGGGTCAGTTTATGCTCCTCGGCGCGGCGTTTGATGGCGGCCAGCAGCGCGTCAATGTCGGCGAGTAGGATATCGCTTGCCTGTTCCAGTTGCACGGCAAGGCAGGTGTCGAGCACATCCGACGAGGTCATCCCCTGGTGCATGAAGCGCGCCTCATCGCCCACCTGCTCCGCCACCCAGGTCAGGAACGCGATCACATCATGCTTGGTGACGGCCTCGATCGCGTCAATCGCCGCCACATCAATCGTCGGCTTCGTTGCCCACCAGTCCCACAAGGCCTTCGCGGCCGCCTGCGGCACCACGCCGAGACTGCTGAGCGCCTCCGTGGCATGCGCCTCAATCTCGAACCAGATGCGGAAGCGGTTTTCAGGGTCCCAGATGCGGACCATGTCGGGGCGGGCGTAACGGGGGACCATCAAGATTCCTGCGGTTATGAGTGATGCGCGCCGCCTAGCACCGCGCGGGCCAAGTCACAACCGCGCGCCGCTAAAAGCCCGTTTGCCCGGAAAACAAAGTGATGCACTGTCCGCCGATCCAGATGGTGTCATCCGTGTCCTGATCGACATAGATGCGTCCATCGCGGCCCAGACAGGTGCCCTGCACGGCGCGATACGGCGCTTTGGCACGCCCGGAAGCGAGCAGCCACTGCGCGGCAGAAGCATTGAGGCTGCCCGTCACCGGGTCTTCAATCAGGGTGCCGCTCGCGTCGGTGAAGAGCGCACGCAATTCCCAGTCAGCTCCATTATCGCCCGGCCCGATGATGCCGATTTCGATATGGCTGGCGGGGCCATGCGGGCCCATCGTGCCCGCTTCGATGCGCGCGCCCAGACTGCGTTGCGGCTTGATTGTGCGCACAGCCGCCGCCGATTCGAGCAAGACCCCCGCCCAGCCGGGGCCGTTATCGAGCCATTGATGATCGACAATCGCGCTGCGGCTGATCCCGAGTATTTCGCAAATCTCGACGATCTTCCCATCCTCCAGCGGGCCCGAGCGCAGCGGCGGCGGGGCAGCGAGGGCGAGACGTTTGCCATCGCGCTTGATTTGCACCAACCCCGCACCGCACTCCTGCACGATATAGTCGCCTCGTGGTTGCCCACCCGCCGTCAGCCAGGCATGGCAGGTGCCGAGCGTGGGATGGCCGGCAAAGGGCAGCTCGCGCTCGAGCGTGAAGATGCGCACCTTATAGTCTGCTTGCCTGTGCTCGGGCGGCAGCAGAAAGGTGGTTTCAGACAGGTTGAGCCATTGCGTGATGCGCTGCATCTCCGCCGTGTCCAGCCCGTCCGCCCCGGTAATCACTGCAACCGGATTGCCAGTGAATGCGCTGTCTGCAAACACATCAATCATTGAAAACGGTCGGCTCAACACGCTCTTCTCCTACAACAACCCCATTGCGCGCATGCTTGCATGCCCCTTGCCGCCGATGATGATATGGTCATGCACGGCAATGCCCAGACGCATCCCGGCGTCGGCAATCTCGCGGGTGATGCGGATGTCGGCCTTGCTCGGCTGCGGATCACCCGAGGGGTGGTTGTGGACGATGATGATCGCCGTCGAACCAAGGTCAAGCGCGCGGCGAATCACCTCGCGTGTGTGGATCGCGGCTTCATCGACCGAACCTTCCGCCATCACCTCATCGCGAATCAGCATGTTGCGCGAATTGAGATGCAGCACACGCACCCGCTCTATGGTCAGATAGGCCATGTCGGCGCGCAGATAATCGAGCAGCGCCTGCCAGCTCGCGAGCACTTTGGCCCCGGCCACCTCACTGCGCAACAGGCGGATGGCCGCGGCGTGCACGGCCTTGAGCGTTGCCGCC
>JAGWQR010000150.1 GCA_028869975.1 Alphaproteobacteria bacterium
AGCTGCCGTCGGTCATCGCGCTGCGCGATTATGTGCGGCCCAACGAATATCCGGCTTTCACCCGGTTCAACCTGTTCCTGCGTGACCGATTCCGCTGTGTCTATTGCGGAACGAGCAGAGAACTAACGTTCGATCATGTGATTCCGCGAGCGCACGGGGGGCGCACGACCTGGGAGAATGTCGCGACCGCCTGCGCGCCGTGCAATCTCAAAAAGGGCGGGCGCACACCCAAAGAAGCACATATGCCGCTGCATCTCCAGCCGATCCGCCCGACAAGCTGGCAGTTGCAGGATCATGGCAAATGCTTCCCGCCCAACTATCTGCACGATAGCTGGCGGGACTGGCTCTACTGGGATATTGAACTGGAGGCGTGAGCGCGGTGGCTCACGATTCCACCCCCTACCTCACTCTCGGCCCGCCAAAGTTGATCGGTGGCGGTATTTTGCGGCCCGAGCGCGGCATCTGCGCCTGGTAGGCATGGCCGCAATGGGTGACGCAATACGGGAAGCCGGGGTTCACCTTCTCGCCGCAGAAATGGAAATCGGGCTCGCCGGGATGACCAAGCGGCCATTTGCAGATGCGCTCGTTCAAATCAAGCAGGCTGGTCTTTCCGGCGATTTCAGCGGCTGGTTTGGCGGGCACTAGGCGGCGTGGTGGGGCGGGCTGTGCTGGCGGAAGTTGCTCGGCGGGACCTTGCCGCAGAAAACCGCCCGGCCCTATCGAGCCGATCTGCGCGCCGGTGAGCGCCGAAGCCGGCGGCGTGTAGCGAGACTCGGCTGGAGCAGGAGTCTCTGACGTGGGAATGGGTGCGGAGCGGGCATTGCCATGCGGTGCAGGACGAACCACCGGAGCAGGTTCAGGTGCGTGCACAGAAAGAGGCACTGACGGGGCGAGAGGTGCCAATTCCACCGCAACGGTCGCCTCGGTTTCAGCCGCCACCTCGTTTTCGGAACCTTTGACGGGCGATGGACGACCTTGAAGGCCGAGACGATGCGCTTTGCCGATGACGGCATTTCTGCTGACCCCGCCGAGCTCTTCCGCAATCTGGCTGGCGCTCAACCCGCGAGTCCATAGCGTTTTCAGTTGTTCTATTCTTGATTCAGTCCAACTCATCGACAAACCTTCTTTCCTTGCATTCAATCAACCCTTGTCCGCGCCTGCCGCAGGCGATAGGCGTATCCCATGACCAACATCCCAGCACCCTGCGACACAGCTTCCGCCTTTGCGCCCCCGGGCAGCCCCACGATCCGCAATGTGAACTGGGGCGGGCTCAAGACTCTGTATTTAAAGGAGGTGCGCCGATTTCTCAAGGTGCAGTTGCAGACAGTCTGGGCACCAGCCATAAACAGCCTGCTCTTTCTCGTTATCTTCACTGTGGCGCAAGGACGCGGGGGACGGCTGATGGGCGGCGTCCCGTTCGCGGATTTTATTGCGCCAGGCCTCATTATCATGTCAATGATGCAGCAATCCTTTGCGAATTCGAGTTTCGCACTGCTCGTCGCCAAAGTGCAGGGGACGATTGTCGATTATCTGATGCCGCCGCTGTCTGCCGGTGAATTGCTGAGCGCCATGGTGGGGGCAGCGGTGACGCGTGCCGTGATGGTGGGCGGCGCATCCTGGCTGGTCATGCTGATCTGGCCAGGCGTGCATATGTGGGTTCAGCATCCAGTGGAGGTGATATTCTTTGGTCTGGCAGGCTCGATGCTGCTGGCCTTCATGGGTGTGTTAACATCGATGTGGGCAGAAAAATTTGACCATACCACGACCATTGCCAATTTTGTTGTGGCGCCACTCGCACTGCTTTCGGGCACATTCTACTCGATTGACCGGCTGGCTCCGATATTTGCGACAATTAGCCGGATAAATCCGTTTCACTATGCCATCTCCGGCTTCCGCTACGGTTTTATTGGCACGGCCGACTCACCGCTGGCGACAGGTGTGTCCTACCTGCTCACACTAGATCTGGTATTAGGGCTGGCTTGTTATATTCTGCTTCGCAGAGGCTGGAAATTGAGGAATTAAGCAGACTTGAAATAGGACTAGATTAGTCTTATTATTTGACCATGCGATTGTCTTCACTCACCGATTATGCCGTTGTGCTGCTGGCTGCAGCCGCGCGCCATTGCGGGGGGAGCAGAGTCAATGCTGCTGATCTCGCTGAAGAAACCGGCCTACCGCTGCCAACGGTGCACAAACTGGTGAGTAAATTGTCGGCTGCTGGACTGCTGCGCTCGGTGCGTGGGTCGGGCGGCGGCTTCCGGCTGGCGCGCCCGGCGGCGGCCATTACGCTTGCTGATATTATCGAGGCGATTGAAGGCCCGATTGCGCTGACCGCCTGCATAGAAACCGGTCAGCATGATTGCGGGCATGAAGGTGTGTGCAAGGTTCAGCCGCATTGGAGTGCGGTCAATGGTGCAGTGCGCGGGGCGCTTGCCGGGGTGAGTTTAACGAGTTTGAGCCAATGACTGAGGAAGTTATCCGGGACGCCGCCGCGCATGAGGCCGCCGCCAAAGTCGCCGATTATGAGCATGGCTGGTCGGCGGACATTGAACAGGAATTCGCGCCCAAGGGCCTTTCTGAAGACACCGTCCGCTTCATCTCCGCCAAGAAGAACGAGCCGGAATGGATGCTCGACTGGCGGCTCAAAGCCTATCGTCAGTGGCTGACGATGACGCCGCCCGATTGGGCCAAATTGAACGTGCCGCCGATCGATTACAGCCAAGCCTATTATTACGCCGCGCCCAAAGCCAAGCCCAAGCTTGGGAGCCTCGACGAGGTCGATCCCGAGATTCTGCGCGTCTATGAGAAGCTCGGCATTCCGCTGGAAGAGCAGAAAGTGCTCGCAGGCGTGGAAGGGGCGCGCAAGGTTGCGGTCGATGCGGTGTTCGACAGTGTTTCGGTCGCCACCACCTTCCGCGCCGAACTCGAGAAAGCAGGGGTCATCTTCCGCTCCATCTCCGAGGCGATCCGCGACTATCCCGATCTGGTCAAGCGCTGGCTCGGCAAGGTTGTGCCGATGCACGACAATTATTTCGCCACGCTCAACTGCGCGGTCTTCTCCGATGGTACTTTTGTGTACATCCCTGAAGGCGTGCGCTGCCCGATGGAGCTATCCACCTATTTCCGCATCAACGCCGAGAATACCGGACAGTTTGAGCGCACGCTGATCGTGGCGGACAAGGGCGCGTATGTCAGCTATCTCGAAGGCTGCACCGCCCCGCAGCGCGACGAGAACCAGCTTCACGCCGCAGTGGTTGAGCTGGTGGCGCTTGATGATGCCGAAATCAAATACTCCACCGTGCAGAACTGGTATCCGGGTGATGCGCAAGGCAAAGGCGGCATCTATAATTTCGTCACCAAGCGGGCATTATGCCAGGGCGCGCGCAGCAAGGTAAGTTGGACACAGGTGGAAACCGGCTCGGCCATCACCTGGAAATACCCGTCGTGCGTACTCAACGGCGATGATTCGGTGGGCGAGTTTTACTCGGTCGCGGTCACCAATAATTTCCAGCAAGCCGACACCGGCACCAAGATGATCCACAACGGCAAGCGCACGCGCTCCACGATCATCTCCAAGGGCATTTCCGCCGGGCGCTCGTCAAATACCTATCGCGGCAAGGTGAGCATGGGGCGCGGCGCGGCGGGAGCGCGCAACTTCACCAAGTGCGATTCGCTGCTGCTGTCAGACACCTGCGGCGCGCACACGGTGCCCTATATTGAGGTGAAGCACCCGAGCGCCACGATCGAGCATGAGGCAACGACGAGCAAGATCAGCGACGACCAGCTCTTTTATGCGCTGCAACGCGGCCTGCCCGCCGAAGAGGCGGTGGCGCTGATCGTCAACGGCTTTGCCAAAACCGTGCTCCAACAACTGCCGATGGAATTCGCGGTCGAGGCGCAGAAACTGCTTGGGATAAGTTTGGAAGGGAGTGTGGGGTGATGCCGGTGGCGCTGATGATGATGGCGGTGGCGCTCGATGGGCCAGACCCGAAGCCTGCGCTTGCAGCGGTTGAGACCTGCAACCGCGAGGCGGTGGCGACCATTGTGCGCGACGAGCCCGACCGGCGGCTGCACTTTGCGGCGGCGGCCTATGCCGAGGCGCAGGCGATTGCGCAGGCGCGCGTGGCGCTGGTCACGCCGCCCTCTACGCCCGCGACTCCTGCTGTTGCGACGCCCGCTGCAACGCCCGCTGTCACTTCAGCCCAGCTCGATGCCCGCCAGAAGCGCCTTGATGATGCGCAGGCGGTCGAAAAAAGCTGGCGCGAACTGATCGAGGAACTGCGCACCGACTTCCTCGCCAAATGTATGAACGGAAAACATGATGTTGCAGATCGATAACCTCCACGCCACCGTCGCCGACAAGCCCATCTTGAAGGGGCTGTCGCTCAGCATCAACGCGGGCGAAATCCATGCGATCATGGGGCCGAACGGTGCCGGCAAATCGACGCTCGCCTATACGCTGAGCGGAAGGCCGGGGTATGAGGTGACTGCGGGCCGTGCAAGCTTCAACGACGCTGATCTGCTCGCGCTTGAACCGCATGAGCGCGCGGCGGCGGGCCTGTTCCTTGGCTTTCAGTATCCGGTCGAAATCCCCGGTGTTTCAACCATCCATTTCCTGCGCGAGGCGCTCAACGCTCAGCGCAAAACCCGTGGCGAAGCGCCTCTCTCCGGCGGTGATTTCCTCAAAATCGCCCGCGCGCAAGCGCAAGCAATGGGTATGGATGCCGAGATGCTCAAGCGGCCCGTGAATGTGGGGTTCAGTGGCGGCGAAAAGAAGCGCGCCGAGATGGTGGCAATGGGCATTCTTGATCCCCAGCTTGCCGTGCTCGACGAGACGGACTCGGGCCTCGACATTGATGCGCTGCGCGTGGTTGGGGAAGGCATTAACCGGATCATGCGGCGCGCAGACAAGGCGGTTCTGCTCATCACGCATTACCAGCGCCTGCTCGATTATGTGCAGCCCGATTTTGTCCATGTGCTGCGCGACGGCCGGATCGAACGCTCGGGCGGGCCGGCTCTGGCGCTCGAACTGGAGCGCGAAGGCTATGGGGAACAGGTGGGGTGAACGCGAGGCCCCTCCCCACGCAGGACGACGAGGCCTGGCGATACAGCGATATTGAGGCTGTCGCGCGGCTGTGGCCACTCGCCGCGCCCGAGAGCGTGCTTGTGCCTGCGGGGGGCGCTTTCGAGCGTGTGATTGCGCCTGAGGGCGGCGTCATCCAGCTTGATCTGGTGCTCGGCAAGGGCGCGCGCGCCGCGCTAACGCTGCTGAATGCCGCGCGCGACTATAGCCGCATCGAGATCAGCGCGCTGCTCCATGAAGGCGCGGATTTCAGTTTGATTGCCGTGCAGATCGGCGGCGGGGAGGCGACGCTGGAGATTGTGACCACGCTCACCCATGCCGAACCCGATGCCACCAGCGCCCAGACAGTGCGTATGGTAACAGGGGGTGCCGCCACCTGCACCTTCCTCGGCAAGATCATCGTCGCCAAAGATGCGCAGCACACCGACGCCGCGCAATCGGTGAAAGCCATGCTGCTTTCGGAAACGGCCACTGCCAACGCCGTGCCGCAGCTTGAGATTGACGCCGATGATGTGAAATGCGCGCATGGCTGCGCTGTGGGGCAGCTTGATGCGGCGGCGCTGTTTTACGCGGCGGCGCGCGGGCTTGATCCGCAGACCGCGCGCTCGTTGCTGCTGGAGGCATTTGTTGCTGAGGTGTGCGCCGACGATACCGCGCTGCTCGTTCAGGCACGCGATGCACTGGGGAGGGTGGGGTGAACGCGCATCGGCACAATTTTCCCGGTCTGGCCAATAACTGGCACTATCTCGACAGCGCCGCCACCGCGCATAAGCCGCAGATCGTGATCGACACCGTCTCCCGCGCGCTCGGCGAGGATTATGCCACCGTCCATCGCGGGGTATATAAGCGCTCGGCGGATATGACACTCGCCTATGAGGCGGCACGGGCACGGGTGGCGCGTTACATCGGTGCGGGTTCGGCGGATGAAATTGTGTTCACCAAGGGCGCGACCGAGGCGATCAATCTGGTGGCGCAGAGCTGGGGACAGTCGCTCAATCCTGGTGACCGCATCCTGCTTTCCACGCTGGAGCATCACAGCAATATCGTGCCCTGGCAGATGCTGGCCGCGCGGGTGGGGGCAATCCTCGATGTCTGCCCGCTGACCGTCGATGGCCGGATTGATCTCGATGCCGCCGAGGCGCTGCTCACGCCCGCGCACAAGCTGGTGGCGTTTGCGCAAGTCTCGAATGTGCTGGGCAGTGTGCTTGATGCCAAGCGTGCCGCTGCGCTCGCGCATAATGTGGGCGCAAAACTGCTGCTCGATGCCTGCCAGTCCGTGCCGCATATGAAGGTGGATGTGGCTGCGCTCGGGGCCGATTTCATCGTCTTCTCAGGCCACAAGCTCTATGGCCCGACCGGAGTGGGCGTACTGTGGGCGCGCGGCAGCATCCTGGCCGAAATGCCGCCCTGGCAGGGTGGCGGCGCGATGATCGACAAGGTGACGTTCGCAAATACCACTTATGCGCCAGCCCCGCAGCGGTTTGAGGCCGGCACGCCGATGATCGTTGAGGCGCTCGGGCTGGCCGCCGCGATCGATTATGTGGAGACGATCGGCATGGAGACAATCGCCGCGCATGAGGCCGCACTCACCAAAACCGCACGCAAGGAACTGCGCACAACCAACGCGATCACACTCTATGGCCCGGAGGATGCCGCCGGGATCATCTCTTTCGCGATGGAAGGGGTGCATCCGCACGACATCGGCACCATATTGGACGAAGAGGGCGTCGCGATCCGTGCCGGGCATCATTGCGCGCAGCCGCTGATGGCGCATCTGGGTGTTGATGCCACCGCGCGCGCCAGTTTCTGGCTGTATAGTGAAGACAGCGATGTCGAAGCGCTGCTGCGCGGGTTGCATCGGGTGAAGAAGGTGTTTGGCTGATGAATGAGCAAATCAAAATCGGGCAGAATGAAGCGGCGGAGGCCCCCCGGCAGGTCGATTATCTCGACGGTTTCTACACCCGCAAGCCGAAGATTGATGCAGCAGCCAGCCCCGGCGGCACACTGTATGAGGCCGTGATCGCAGCGCTCAAGGAGATTTACGATCCGGAAATTCCGGTTAATATCTATGATCTGGGGCTGATCTACAATGTCGATATCGATGAAGGCCATGTCTATATCAGCATGACACTGACCACGCCCAACTGCCCGGTGGCCGAATCGATGCCCGCCGAGGTCGAAATCCGGGTTGGCGCCGTGCCCGGTGTCGGCGATGTTGAGGTCGAATTGGTGTGGAACCCGCCCTGGGATCCCAGCCGGATGACCGACGAAGCCAAGCTCGAACTGGGGATGTTGTGATGAGCGCTGAAACGAAAATTCGCCCCGCCCGCCCCGCTGCGCTCATCCTGACGCCGTCTGCTGAGGCGCGCATCGCCGCGCTGATGGCGAAGGCTCCGGCAGGCGCGATTGGGGTGAAGCTCTCCACGCCCCGACGCGGTTGTTCGGGGCTGGCGTATTCGGTTGATTATATCGATGCGGCAAACCCGATGGACGAGCGTATCGACACCGCTGGGGGCACATTATTTGTTGATGGTGCGAGTCTGCTCTATCTGGTCGGCTCGACGATGGACTGGGTGGAGGATGATTTCACCGCCGGGTTCATGTTCAACAACCCCAACGCCAAGGGGAGCTGCGGCTGCGGCGAGAGCTTTACGGTTTAAGCTTTTATCGCGCTCGCGGCCCGCGCCGCCGCCTCAATTGCTCCGCCATCGGGCGTGCCTTTGCCGACCAACCATGAGCCGCCGACACAGAGCACCGCCGCTTCCGCCAGCCAGTCGGGTGCTGTCGCCTGCGTGATGCCGCCGGTCGGGCAGAAACGCACATTGTCAAACGGTGCGGCGAGTGCCTTCAGCGCCTTCAGCCCACCCGACGCTTCGGCCGGGAAGAATTTGAAGCGGGTCAACCCCATATCCAGCCCGCGCATGATATCGCCCGCATTGGCGGTGCCCGGCAGGAACGGGATACCGCTCGCAATGGCTGCTTTGCCCAGTGGCTCGGTCAGGCCGGGCGAAACGATGAAGCGCGCGCCGGCATCGATGCTCTCACGCAGATCAGCCTCATTGAGCACGGTGCCCGCGCCGACAATCGCCCCTTCAACCTTGCTCATCTCGCGAATCACGTCGAGCGCGGCGGGCGTGCGCAGTGTCACCTCAAGCACACGCAAACCGCCCCCCACGAGCGCGCGCGCAATCGGCTGGGCATGGGCGGCATCCTCAATCACCAGCACCGGAATCACCGGGGACGTGCGCATGATCGTATCGATGGCTGGATGGGTGCTCATAAAGTCTCCTTGCTCCGCGCGCTTTACCGCGCCCCATGGTGCAGCGCAAGATTGACAGGTCTTCCGCCCGTGCCCATGCTCATGGCGTGGGACATCTCAACTTCGCCCTGCTGCGCCAGCGCCGTTATGCACCACTGTTCATTGTGCAGTTCTTCGGTGCTTTCAACGACAATGTGGTGCGCGCCGCGATGATGGCGATGGCGAGCTTCACCATTTACAAAAATGATCCCGCCGCCGCGAGCCAGCTCAGCCTGATGGCGGGGGCGCTGTTCATGCTGCCCTATTTCTTCTTTTCGTCACTCGCTGCGCAACTCGCCGACGGCATCGACATGGCGCGGCTGGTGCGCTGGATCAAGCTGGCGGAAGTGGGCATCATGGGGGTTGCGATGGCCGGGTTCTGGACGCAATCGATCCAGCTTTTGATGGTGGCGCTGCTGCTGATGGGGGTGCATTCAACCTTTTTCGGGCCGGTCAAATATGCGCTGCTGCCGCGCCATCTCGAAACCGGCGAGATGATGGGCGGCACCGGGTTAATCGAAGCGGGCACGTTTCTGGCGATCATCTTCGGCTATCTGCTGGGTACCGAGGCGGAGGCGAATGTCGCCGCCTGGTGTGCCTTTGGCTGCGCGCTGATCGGTCTTTTCGCGGCCTGGCGCATTCCGGCGACGCCGCCGCTCGCCCCGCACCGGATCGACTGGAATCTGGCGCGCAGCACCATCAAAATGAGCATGATCGTGCTGCGCCAGCGCGATACGGCGCTCAGTGTGATGGGGATTAGCTGGTTTTTTGCGGTTGGGCTGGTTGAGCAAACCCAGCTCGCCCCGCTCACCAATGGCGTGCTGCACGCCACCAAGGATGTGGTGGCGCTGCTGCTGATCGTCAACGCGGTGGGGATCGCGCTCGGCTCGTTGTTGATCGGCATCCTGCTGAAGGGGCGGATTACCAGCCGCTATGTCCCGTTGCTGGCGCTGCTGATGGCCGCAGGCGCGCTTGATCTGTGGCTGGCGACCAGGCAGTTCGCGGCACCGGCGCTACCCTTAGATACCATCGGATTCTTGAGCATCGCCAGCGCCTGGCATGTAATTTTTGCGGTCTTTGCGCTCGCTGTGGCGGGCGGCATGTTCATCGTGCCGCTCTATGCGATCCTGCAAACGCGTAGTGGCAACGCGACTTGTGCCGAAGGGATTGCGTCCAACAATATCATGAACGGGTTGGTGATGGTGGTACTGGCGCAGCTATCCGGTGCGATGGTTGGCTGGGGCCTGACGATTCCCCAAATCCTCGGCGCGCTCGGGGTAGAAACGATTACGCTGACGCTTATCGCATTTGGCCCGACTCTGGTCGATTCTAAGGCTGACAAAGCCTTGCAAATATGATTGACTGACTATTCCTGAGGTATCTCCTCAGTGGCACAAGGAGACTGTCCTATGAACAAGTCGCACATTTCTGCCCTTCTTGCCAAGCATCATGATCTCGAATCACGGATCGAGGCCGAGTCGCATCGTCCGAATCCCGATTCGCGGATGATTGCCAATCTCAAGAAGCGGAAATTGCGCTTAAAGGACGAACTCGCGCTGGCCTGAATTTTTCCTGGGCGTGCGGCGACTACTCGTCGCGCGAAATTTTCTCATGACGTTCGTGGCGCTCCTGCGCCTCCAGCGTCATCGTCGCGATCGGACGCGCTTCCAGCCTTGCGAGCGAAATCGGCTCACCGGTTACCTCGCAATAGCCGTATTCGCCCTGATCGATCCGGCGCAGCGCCGCGTCGATCTTGAGGATCAGTTTGCGCTGACGGTCTCGGGTGCGCAGTTCCAGCGACCAGTCCGATTCACTTGAGGCGCGGTCATTGATGTCCGGCTCACGCAAGGGTTCGCTTTGTAAGGTTTCTAGGGTATCATGCGATTCGCGCAGCAATTCCTCACGCCAGCGCAGCAATTTGTTGCGGAAATAGGCCATCTGCCTTGAATTCATGAAAGGTTCGTCCTCGTCAGGCCGATAAGCCGGATCAAGTTCCGTACCTTCGGTCATGTCGTGCACGCTCGCCATAACTCTCTCCACAAAGAACATGCCGACATGTTCAAACCTCGCGGCGCCTATAGCGAGGCTTTTCAGGGCAGACAAGCGGGCTTCATACCGGCCTCAGCCCGGTAAGTCTGGCCTCGCCATTAACCATAGGGTCGCAATTTTGGCTCCTAATGAGACATTAACCACCTTTGTTGGCATAATTTCATTGCGATGGATGTATGCACGCAGGGATTCAGGGTTAATGGACTTGTCGCGCATGCAAACTTCTGTTCAACCACAGGTGAGGGTAAATTCGTATCGATTGGGGGTTGAGATTATCCCTGCTGGTGCGGTTGTATAGGAATTTGAATATGTCGGTAAAGATGGCACTCACCAAACTTTGCGCCTGCGCGTGCGGCGGAGCGCTCATCGGTGGCGGCGCAATGCATATCACCGACCATTCCGGGCATGGCGGGCATTATCGCGGATATCATCATGCCTATACCCATGTTGCCGCAGTGCATCGTTATGCCCATGCGCGGACTATGCATGTCGCCAGCCTGCGCCGGGTGGGCTATCGCCGGATCAAGCGTACCGTGACGACGACGACAACCGAAATGGCATGCGCACCGCAGCGGATGCTGGTTGCTTCTCAGGCCTATGCGCCAGCGCCTGGTTATCCGGCCCCGATCAGTGGGGGCGGTGGCGGTGAGCCGGTTATCATCGGCGGCTCAGGAGGCTTTGGGGGCGGCTTTTTTGCCGGCGGAGGTTTTGTCGGTGGCGGCGGTGGTGGCAGCGTTGTTGTCTCATCCACGACCAGCGGCGGCTCGACTTCAACGTCGAGCGGGGGATCGGGCGGCTCCTCATCGAGCACGTCATCAGGCGGATCAGGCGGCTCCTCATCGAGCACATCCACGGGTGGTGTTTCAAGCACCTCTTCAACTTCAACCGGAGGCGTGTCGAGCACGTCCTCCACCTCAAGCGGGATTTCATCGGGCGGCTCGGGCGGTTCTTCCACCAGCACCTCCAGTGGCATTTCCTCCGCGAGCGGGGGCTCATCGACTAGCACGTCCACCGGAGGGTCTTCAACCAGCACCTCTTCGGGCGTATCGAGCAGCACGTCAACCTCGAGCGGTGGTTCCTCGTCAAGTACATCGAGCAGTGGATCAAGCTCGACCTCGGGGTCGAGTTCCACAAGCGGGTCGTCGTCAACCAGTGGATCCAGTTCAACCAGCAGCTCGGCTTCGGGCGGTTCGAACGGGGGGTCTAACGGTGGTTCAAATGGCGGTGAAGTACCAGCGCCACCCATGATAGGCCTGTTCCTGCTTGGTACATCCGGGCTGGTTGCCCGCGGGCGTCTGCTGCGGCGCAAGGCGAAGGCTGAAGCCTAAGCGCGACTGCGCACTGGCATCTGCATTCCTGATCGGCTAGGGGCAGGTTGTCTTACAATTGCGCCGCTTGAGGAATGACCATGCCTGTATCTGTAAAATCTCTGCTTGAGGCCGCGAATGCCGTGGCCCCCAAAATCAGCGTTTCAGAAGCGCGCGCGCTGATCGCAGAGCAGGGTGCTTTGCTGGTCGATGTACGCGATGGTGCCGAAGTTGCCCAATCGGGTAAATTGCAGGGCGCGCTCAATGTCTCACGCGGGATGATCGAATTTCGCGCCGATAATGCGAGCCCCTTACACCATCCCGAGTTCGAGCACGCGCGCCCGGTTGTGCTTTATTGCGCATCAGGGGGTCGTTCAGCGCTTTCTGCCAAGGTTTTGCACGATATGGGCTATGAGAAAGTCTATAATATAGGCGGTTTCAAGGATGCAGTCGAGAATGGCTTCCCGACTGAAGCGCCCTGAACGCGGACGTTAAAGCACCTTCTCGTAAATCGTATATTCCTTGTTGATTTGGCCGCCTACGGCTTCCCCGACGCTCAGCATAGGGCCGTTGGACTTGAGCACCCAGCCGAAATCACCCATAGTAGCGCCATAATTGATAACGGTATCGCGGCGGATATGCTCGATCAGCATGAACGCAAGTTGAGAGGCGAGGCGACTCGCCTGCAACCGCTTGATCACGCCCATCAGCGGAACCCGCACAGTTTTGCACTTCGGCTTGCGCAGCCAGAGCAGCAGGTCAATCACATTGAAGGGAAACAGGGCACCGTTATATTTGACCAGTTTCTCGTTGATGTCAGGCCACACCATCATGAACGCGACCGGCTCGCCATCCACTTCCGCCACACGCACCAGATCCTCGAAGATGATGTCCTTCATCTTTTTTGAGACATATTTGATTTCCGAATCGGTGATCGGCACAAACCCCCAATTATCCGACCAGGCATCGTTGAGTATGCCGATGATGAGATCGGCCTCTTCCTTGAAGCGCTTGCGGTCCACTTTGCGGATGCGGATGCGCGGGTTTTTCTCACCGCTCTCGACAATGCGGTTGACAATCGGCGGCAGGCCATTCCCTATTTCAACCTTGAAGCTGGCCAGTTCCATCTCGCTCGTATAACCATTGGCGGCGATCCAGCCTGCATACTTCTCTGGCGCATGGCCCATCATGATAACCGGGGGATGGTCAAAGCCCTTGGTCAACAGGCCCGGATCATCCCAGATCGAAATGCTGATCGGCGCGAGCACCCGGTGCATCCCCTTGGCACGCAACCAATCCTCCGCCGCCGTGATGAGCGCATCGGCAACCTCATTGTCTTCGGCATCAAACAGGCCCCAGTTGCCCGTGCCCGGCCCCATGCCCTGCTCGGTCGGCTGTTTCAGTGCGAGATGGTCGATATGTGCCGAAATCCGCCCCACCGCTTTGCCATCGCGCTCGGCGAGGAAAAGCTGGAGTTCACCATGCTCGAACCAGGGATTCTTTTTGGCGTTGAGCAGCTCAAGTGCATCCATCTTGAGCGGCGGCACCCAGTTGGGATCGCCCTTGTTCAGCCGGAAATGCACATCGACAAACGCCTTGTGCTCGGAAGGCCCGATCGGCCGAACTTTAACCGCCATCCTATTTTCCAGTGTTGCGACGGCGCTGCGCCTCCACCGACGTTATGCCGCCGGAAAGCTCCTGCACGCACGGATAGATTTTGGCAACCTCATCGGTATAGCCCAGGTTGAAAACGGTGGGTGATTTTTTCCGCTCGCCCGGTTTTTCATACAGATAGCCGAGCCAGGCATCCCAGATATTATTGGCGATCCCGAAATTGCCACTCTCATGGTGAAAATGGTGGAGAAGGTGTCGCGCTTTGAGCCGTGCGATCAGCTTGTTCTTCGGCTTGAAACTCAGGTGCATGATGCAATGGATAAACTCGTTGTAGCAGGTAATCAGCAGCGTTGCCGCGAATGTGAGCGCCGCACCGCCCGTGCCGCCAATCAGATAGCCCGTCGGAATCGACGCAATCGCAACGGTGGGGAGCGTGTGGCCAAGCGCGCCGAACAGCACTTCGAGATGATTGGGATCAACATGATGATCGTAATGAATACGCTTCCATGTGCTGGCCAGTGCCGGGATTTTGAACATCCAATGGCCGTGCATGATGTCGCGATGAATAAAAAACCAGGCGGTATGCCAGGCAGCCCAGGCAAAAACGAGACAGATGATTGACTGACTCAGCGTGGCGGGATGCAACGCGAAAACAATGAGTGCCGCTACCGTCAAAGCCAGATAGACAATGATGGTATAATGCTGGAAATACGCGATCACCAGGTCGCGCAAGGTCATCCTGTCAAGATAATGCGACCGTTTCCAGATACTTGTTTCAGCCGTTTGCAATGCCATGTCTCACCTCGATTGATTGTTATACCTAAAGTTGTATTGCGGCGAAAGCGGGGCAATTGAATTTGCACCGCGCGCAGAGGAGAATAGAGGAGAATGCGTTCTTGCGATGTCTGTGTGGTACGCAATCGCGCAATCTGCGCTGGCCTGTCTCCTGATGAACTGGATTCGCTCAACCGGATTGGCCGGCACCGCAATATCGCAGCAGGGCAGGCGTTGATCTGGGAAGGGGATGATGCGCTGCTGGTCGCCAATGTCATTGAGGGCGTGCTCAAACTCTCGACGGGCACGCGCGACGGTAAAGAGCAGATTGTCGGCGTTGTATATCCTTCCGACTTTATCGGGCGCCCGTTCGGCCAACGCAGCCAGCACAGCGTAACCGCGCTGACCGACGCGCATCTTTGCGTTTTCTCGCGCAATGATTTTGACAGCTTCGCCAGGGAGCATCCCGAGCTTGAACATAAATTGCTCCAGCGAACCCTCGACGAGCTGGATCGCGCACGCAATTGGATGGTGCTGCTCGGGCGCTTGTCGGCGGCAGAACGAGTGGCCGCCTTTCTGCTGGACATGAGCGAACGGCTGGGCAATCCGGCTTGCGAAGGGAATGCCGCACCGCATGAAAGCATAGAATTGCCTTTTGGCCGCCAGCAAATCGCTGATATCCTTGGATTGACGATCGAAACAGTCAGCCGCCAGATCGCGAGATTCAAGGCAGATGGTATCATCGATGCACCTTCAAGACGCAGTATCCATATTGTCGATCGCGCAGCGCTCACGGCACGTGCCGGGTAAAAAAACGGGGCCCGTTTGAAGGGACCCCGTGAGTCGGAGGAGCTTGTTGCATGTAACGCCACGCTTGGATGTGCTTTAGTACCGTTGGGAACTGCATACATTGATTCAGCGCAAATATATTTTTGATCTGGCGCAATGTGCGCAGTAACGCGCAGGCGCAAAGCAACCTCATGTGGCCCTATTATCCGGATCTGCTGGCGCGCGCGGTGCCGCGCTACACGAGCTACCCCACAGCCGCCGAATTTGGCACAGACGTGGGGGTCGCGGAACAGCGCAGCGCGCTCGAATCGGCGCAAGGGCCGATCTCGCTCTATGCCCACATCCCTTATTGCAGCCAGCTCTGCTGGTATTGCGGCTGCAACACCGGCACCGTGGGCAATGGCGCGCGACTGGCCACCTATCTCGAAGCGCTCACCCAGGAGATTGCACTGGTCAGTGCGCTGCTGCCGCATGGCAGCCACATCGGGCGTATCGCGTTTGGCGGCGGCAGCCCGAATGCGCTCACACCCATCCAGTTTGCGCGGTTGCTCGATCAGCTTGTCGTCGCATTCCGGGCGCACGCGCCACAAATCAGTATCGAGATTGATCCGCGCGACTTTTCGCCAGATTGGGCGGCCACGCTCAAAGGCGCAGGGGTCAGCCATGCCAGTCTTGGCGTGCAAACCTTCGCCCCGCATATTCAGGCCGCAATCGGCCGCGTGCAGCCCACTGCGCAGGTCGAGTCGGTGGTCGCCATGCTGCGCGAGGCCGGGGTGCGCTCGCTCAATTTTGATCTGATGTATGGCCTTCCCGGCCAGACGCCCGACGATCTGCAGGATTCGCTGGCACGCACCATTGCGTTGCGCGCCGACCGGATTGCGCTGTTCGGCTATGCGCATGTGCCGCATCTCATCCCGCGCCAGCGCCTGATCAAAGCCGATGCACTGCCCGATCAGCAGGCGCGCTTCATGATGGCCGCCTTCGGCTATGATGTGTTGACGCGCGCAGGCTATGTGCCGATCGGGTTCGACCATTTTGCCCTGCCGGATGATCCGCTGGCGCTAGTGACGCAGCAGGGTGTGCTGCGGCGCAATTTTCAGGGCTTTACCGAGGATCAGGCCGAAACCCTGATCGGGCTCGGCGCAAGTTCGATCAGTCAGTTCCCCGACCGGATTATCCAGAATGAAAAAAATGCGGGGCGCTACCGGATGCGCGTCTCCAGCGGGCAGTTGGCCGGCAATGGCGGTGTGTTGCGCAGCGCCGATGACCGGGTGCGCGGCGCAGTCATTACAGATATATTGTGCGGACGTCCGGCTGAGCTGGCTCCTTACCTGTCGCGCACTGTCGAAGAGGGGCTGGCCCCCTTCCTTGCGCGCGGGGTTGCGCGGCTGGAGGGCACGACCCTGCATCCCAATGCTGATACCGCCCCCTATGCGCGCAGCATTGCCAGCCTGCTCGATGTCTACCGCGCGCAGGCCCCGCAGCGTTTCTCCAGCGCCATCTGACCTTCTTGGCCGGAATTGACCCTATTGGCGCTGCGGGCTAAGCGGCCTTGCATAACGTCAACGAGAAGTGAACCATGGCAGGCCATTCCAAATTCAAGAATATCATGCACCGCAAGGGGCGGCAGGACAAAGCGCGCGCGGGCATGTTCTCCAAACTTTCGCGCGAAATCACCGTGGCGGCGAAAATGGGCACGCCCGATCCGGATATGAATCCGCGTCTGCGTGCCGCCGTGCTCGCCGCGCGTGCACAATCGATGCCCAAGGACAATATCGAACGCGCGATCAGCAAAGCGACGATGGGCGACACCGAGAATTATGAGGAAATCCGCTATGAAGGCTATGGCCCGGGCGGCGTCGCGCTCATCATTGAGGCGCTGACCGACAACCGCAACCGCACCGCAACCAATGTGCGCACCGCTGTTTCCAAAAATGGCGGCAATCTGGGCGGGCCGGGCGCGGTGGCGCATGGTTTTGACCGGCTTGGGTTGATCTCTTATCCGGCTTCGGCGGGCGATGCCGACAAAGTGTTTGAGGCGGCGCTGGAGGCGGGCGCGGAAGATGTTGAATCATCCGACG
>JAGWQR010000151.1 GCA_028869975.1 Alphaproteobacteria bacterium
GCGCACGGCGCGCAATTTCGATCCGCCTGATAAGGAGACGCTGAAATGAAATACGCCAACATCCTTGAAAGCATCGGCAATACCCCGCACATCCGTGTGAGCCGGCTGTTCCCCGATGCCGAAGTGTGGATCAAGTCCGAACGCGCCAACCCGGGCGGCTCGATCAAGGACCGGATCGGTCTTGCGATGATTGAGCATGCGGAAGGGTCTGGCAAGCTCAAACCCGGTGGCACGATCATCGAACCGACCTCGGGCAATACCGGCATCGGCCTGGCGATGGTCGCGGCGGTCAAAGGCTATAAACTCATCCTGGTGATGCCCGAATCGATGTCGATCGAGCGGCGGCGGCTGATGCTGAGCTTTGGCGCGCAGTTTGATCTCACCCCGCGCGAAAAGGGGATGAAAGGCGCAATCGAACGTGCGTTGGCCTTGGTCGAGCAGACACCCGGCGCGTGGATGCCGCAGCAATTCGAGAATACCGCCAATATCGCAGTGCATGTGCGCACAACCGCGCAGGAAATTCTCGCCGACTTCGCCGATGCACCCTTTGATGCGCTGATTACCGGTGTCGGCACCGGCGGGCATATCACCGGCTGCGCTGATGTGCTCAAAAAGGCATGGCCCAAGCTCAAGGTATTTGCGGTTGAGCCCACAGCATCTCCTGTGATTTCGGGTGGCGCACCCGGGCCTCACCCCATTCAGGGGATTGGTGCAGGTTTCATTCCCGCCAATCTCCATACGCAGTTGCTCGACGGGGTGATTCAGATTGAGGCCGCCGAGGCCAAGGGCATGGCGTTACGCGCCGCGCGCGAGGAAGGGATGCTGGTCGGCATTTCCTCGGGCGCAACGCTCGCCGCGATCAAGGCGAAATTGCCCGAGCTTGGCGCCGGGGCAAAAGTTATTGGCTTCAATTATGATACCGGCGAACGCTATCTGAGCGTCCCGGACTTTTTGCCGGAATAAAGCTTGCGCGCAGCGTTGCAATCCGCATAACTAACACACCTGTTAGTGGAGGAAATTATGAGCGTGCGCAAAGCCATTTTCATCACAGGCGGCGGATCGGGAATCGGGCGTGCTACCGCTCTGTTTTTCGCATCCAAAGGCTGGTTTGTTGGCGTCGCCGATATGAACGAGACAGGCATTGCCGAAACGCGCGCGCGGCTTCCGCAAGGCCAATCCTCAGGCCATGTCATGGATGTGCGGCGGCGCGAAGATTGGGCCAAAGCGCTTGGCGATTTTACCGCGCTGACTGGCGGCAGGCTAGACGTTATGTTCAACAATGCCGGCGTTGCGCGCGGTGGCTGGTTCGCCTCTGTACCCCCCGAGCATAATGACCTGACCATCGATGTGAATTTTACCGGAGTGGTCTATGGCGTGGAGGCGGCGTTTCCCTATCTCAAGGCAACAGATGGCCCGTGCCTGGTCAACACCGCGTCGGCGGCGGGCATTTATGGCGTACCCAAATCTGCCGTCTATTCCGCGACCAAATTCGCGGTGCGAGGCTTGTCCGAAGGGCTGGATTGCGAATGGCGGCGCGACGGCATCAAGGTGCGCTGTATTATGCCCAGCTTCATCAACACCCCGCTGCTTGAGGCGCATGTCTCCGGCACCAACCGCAATGTGCGCGAGGATGTGACGCGCTCGGGACTGGAAATTACTCCGGTGGAAGAGGTTGCGCAGACGGTGTGGGATGCGGTGCATGGCGACAAGGTGAACTGGACGGTGGGCAAGACCGCCAAGCGC
>JAGWQR010000152.1 GCA_028869975.1 Alphaproteobacteria bacterium
AAAGGGCAGATCGAGCTTCTCGATAAAGTCGAGCGCTGCTGCGCGTTTTTCACTCGCACGCACCGCATCATTGGGGCCGGCGTGCCAGGGGCGCCTGAACGTGCCCGCGCCGAACACATCACTCCCCGGCCAGCAGAAGCTGTGCCACATGCACACTGCAAAGCGCAGATAATCCTCCATGCGTTTGCCGAGCACGATCCTGTCCTTGTCATACCAGCGATAGGCCAGATCGTTGCGACTCTCCGGCCCTTCGTAGCGGACAGTATCAAATGCGGCGAAGTAATCGGTTGACATGGCAGTTCCTCTCAGAGTGATTTGATGGCGGCATAGGCGCGGCGGAAGGCCTCGCGTTTGGGCGCTAAAATTTCGACCTGCCTGGGGTCGGGTTCCATTATATGGCGCACCGGTGGGCGGGTGCAGACCTGATCTGCGCTCTCGCCGGTGAGCGCCATGCGGGCAAGCCGCGCAGCCCCCAGCGCCGGACCGACATCGCCGCCTTCAAGATAGGCCAGGCGCACATTGAGCGCGGCCGCAAAAATCCGCCCCCAGAACAAAGATTGCGAACCGCCGCCGATCACCGCCAGTTCTTCAACCTGCGTGCCTGCTTCGCGCAGCGCATCCAGCCCGTCGGCATGAGCGAAGGCGACCCCCTCGAGCACCGCGCGAGCAAGACGCGCAGGGCTGGTTTCATTGTCGAGCCGCAACCATGCTCCCCGGACATGCGGATCATTATGCGGGGTGCGCTCGCCCGAAAGATAGGGCAGGAACAGTTCTTCGACAGTATCCGCTTCCGCGCTTTCAGCGCACCGCAACAGGCCGGGTACATCCATCCCCACCTGCCTTGCGGCCCAATCGAGGCACGAGGCTGCGGAAAGGTGGACACTCATCTGGTGCCACATTTCAGGCAGGCAATGACAAAAGACATGAACCGCGCGCGCCGGATTGGGCCGAAATTGTCCTGTCGCAACAAATATGACACCCGATGTGCCGAGCGACAGCAGTGCATCACCCTCGTTCACCACACCGACGCCAACCGCCCCGGCGGCATTGTCACCCGCACCTGCTGCCACCGGCACAGGTTCCATGCCCCACTGCCTCGCAATTTCGGCGCGCAAAACGCCGGTAACCTGATTGCCCTCAAACAGCGCAGGCATCTGCGCACGGGTGAGATGCGTCGCCGCAAGCATGGCATCCGACCAGTCGCGCCTACCCACATCGAGCCAGAGCGTGCCCGCCGCATCGGACAGGTCACTCGCTTTGTCGCCGGACATACTCAGCCGGACATAATCTTTCGGCAGCAGCACGGTTTTGACTTGTGCGAAAATCTCAGGCTCGTTCTGGCTCACCCAGGCGAGCTTGGGAGCGGTAAAACCGGGCATCATAAGATTGCCCGTAATCGCGCGCGAACCCGGCTCATTCGCTTCGATGTCTCCACATTGATTAAAGGAGCGGCCATCATTCCACAGGATCGCAGGGCGCAAGGGTCTGTCATTTGCGCCCAGCAAAATCGCGCCATGCATCTGCCCGGCAAGACCAATCGCGCGTACATGCCTTCGCAACTCTACCGGTAGCGCCTGCACCGATACGTCCGTTGCCACCCACCAGTCATCCGGTGCCTGCTCCGACCATAAGGGGTGCGGACGCAAAACACACAGCGGCGCACTGGCCTGCGCAACGACAGCGCCATACTCATCCAGTAGCGCCGCCTTCACGCCCGAAGTCCCGATGTCGATACCTAAAAACACATAACCTCTCTCTTGCCAACTCAGGTAGCGCTATCATACACAGTCTGACAAGTGCGAATTTCTTGCGTAAGGCGGTTTTGGCGCATAAGCACATGGGATGAAGGGATCCGTCACAGAAATCACGATCGCCAAACGCAAATCACGGCGCGGGGGCGAAAGACCCACAATCGCAGACGTTGCCCTGCGCGCGGGCGTGTCACCGATGACGGTCTCGCGCGTCATCAACGGCGAGACCGGTGTCGTCGCTCGCAAGCGTGATCTGGTGCAAAATGCGATTTCGGAACTGGGCTATGTTCCCAATTCAGCGGCACGCACTTTGGCCGGGAGCGGCCTGTGTCGCCTCGTTCTTCTGCACGACAACCCGAGTGCTGGTTTCATGAGCGCACTCCTGATGGGCAGCCTTGAGGGAGCGCATCAGGTCGATGCGCAATTACAGGTGGAGCCGATGGATCCTACGGAACCGATAAACGTCTTATGCGCCCGCCTGAAATGGAGTCAGGCCAATGGGCTGCTATTGACCGCTCCTATCTGCGATGACGCCAGTGTGGTGGCCGGGCTGGTCGAGAGCGGCTTTGCTGTCTCAAGGATAGCCTCAACGCAAAAACTGCCCGATAGCCATGACGTATTTATTGATGACGAAGCCGCATCATATGCGATGACAAAGCATCTTTTGACATTGGGGCATCGACGCATCGGTTTTATCCAGGGGCCAGCCAACCAGGCTGTGAGCGCCCTGCGCGCTGCGGGATATGCCAGGGCAATGGACGAGGCGGGTATCCAGAGCGATCAGGCGCTGATTGTTATCGGAGATTTTACATATCGTTCGGGTATGACAGCGGCTGATGCGCTGCTCGGACTTGAGCAGCCACCCACGGCCATATTCGCGTGCAATGACGATATGGCTGCGGCAGCAATCGCAGCAGCGCACCGCCGCAGACTTGATGTCCCGCAAGATGTTTCGGTTTGCGGTTTTGATGACACGGCTATTGCGACGACGATCTGGCCGGAAATCACGACGATCCGCCAACCGGTCGCTGAAATGGCACGATTGGCGACAATCGCGCTGGCCGAAGCAGTACGCGCGCGGAATAGCCGTCTGCCCCAGATTGAAGCCCATCAACACTTAGCATTTCAGTTGATCCGCCGGGCGTCGGATGCGCCCCCCTCCTCCTCATCTGCATAAGGTTCTGAACGGGCATAGTCAGCACGCCTGAACTTCACCACGACCAGCCCCATACACGCCATAGCATCGCCGGGGCGAATATATTGGCACCAGATTGACATAGTGCGGCTGCCTTGCTGGTAACGCTATCACAACAATTATACAGAAATGGGAGAGAGAAATGTTCAAGTTCAGGCCGATTTCGATCATGGCGGCAACAAGTGTGCTGGCGATCGCGACGGGCGCGGCGGCACAGATGGCACCGGCCGATATAACGAGCCAGACGGCATCCACTGATGACATTGTGGTGACCGGCACCTTGCTGCGCAAGGCGGCACCGGCAGGCGCGCAGGAATTCTCGATCTCGTCACAAGCGATTTCGGCAACCGACGTGCAAAGCTCCGATCAGTTGCTCGCAACCATCCCGCAGCTCTCATCGTTCGGCACGTTGCAGACCGGCAATCAGGGCGGCACCCAGCTTACCGTCAATCGCACCAATCTGCGCAACCTGCCGCAGGGTATTGGCGGCAGCTCGCCAACGCTGGTGCTGATGGATGGGCATCGCATCGTCGGGGAGGGCGCCAAGCAATCCTATCCTGATCCTGACGTGATCCCGCCCGCGCTGATCGAGCGCGTCGACGTGCTTACCGACGGAGGCTCGGCAAGCTATGGTTCCGATGCTGTCGGCGGCGTTATCAACTTCATCACCAAGAAAAATTTCGATGGCGTCGATATGGGTATCCGGCACGGTTTCGGCGATCATTACAACAGCACCGATGCCAATTTTACGGTCGGCAAATCATGGGGGACGGGATCCGCCTATATCGGGTATAATTATTCAGCGCACTCGCCGATCCTCAATGCAGATCGCGGCTATGTCAAGGACATCAACTGGGCAACCGGAACACCTTTGGGCCTGAGCTGCTCGCCAGGCAATGTGATCGCCAATAAAACGACTTACGCCGTTGTTGGCGGCAATGCGCTGGCCGCCGGCACCGGCAATCAATGCAATGACGCCGCGTTTGGTGATCTTTACCCCAAGGAAATCCGCCACTCGGTGATGGCCGGGTTCCGCCAGGAAATGAGCAGCGCGCTCGAATTTGATGTCAAAGCCTATTATTCCAGTCGCTCGGACACCAGTGACAACGGCCCCATCCAGGCACAGGCGACGGTAAACAGCACGTCGCCACTCTATATTCCGACCTCGACGGGGAACACCGCGAGCCAGACCGCCTACTTCAATTTCGCGCCGCTGGGATATAACGGGATCACAACAACCAAGCTCTGGGCCTATGGCATTACCCCGACCCTGACCTGGAAGATCGGCCATGACTGGCAGATGAACGCTTATTATAATTATGGCCGGAGCCAGACCACGGCTTTTAATCCGGGAACGAACAACACCGCGATCAATGCCGATGTGCAAGCCGGTACATTAAACCCTTATAATATATCCGCATCGAACAGCGCGGCGCTGGCACAGGTGCTCAACTGGACGGATTATGTGATCGGCCAGGACACGCTCAGCAACGCAAAGGTGACGTTCGATGGCCCGGTGTTCAAACTTCCCGGCGGCGATGTTCGCGTGGCAGTCGGCGGTGAATATACATACGAAAAATATGCGGGCACAATTCAATCAGGATCATTCCAGAGTGTCGTCGCAGCACCGCTCTCCCCGGCAAGCCGCAACGTGAAAGCGGGCTTTGCCGAGATTAACATTCCGCTGGTCGGCAAGGACAACCATATTCCGCTGATCTACAGCCTGACCTTCTCGGCAGCCGAACGCTATGATGACTATAGCGATTTCGGCACCAACTGGGCGCCCAATCTCGGCGTGTCTTGGAAGCCGGTGCATTGGATAAATCTGCGCGCCCGCTGGAACAAATCCTTCCAGGCCCCAAGCCTCGTGCAGCTTTCACAGGCGGCAACGCCGACGGTCACAGCCTTCCCGGGATATTTCACGCTCTTCGATCCGGCGCTGGTTAACCCGGCTGTTGCCCCCAATGGCGGGCCGATTGTCGCGGTGCAGGGGACCGTCTCGCCGCTGCAACCGGAACGGGCGCGTGATTATAATCTCGGCTTTGACCTGAGCCCGCCAATGCTTGATGGTTTGAATCTTCACTTCACCTATTTCAATATCAATTATGCCGGCGCCATCGGCACGCCACCGCTGGGTTATGGCCCGTTTTTCGGCATTTCAAGCTACACGCCATATTATCAGATGCTGCCATCTGCGGCACAGGTCACGACATTTTTGCAGAATGCGGGTGTACCTGCAGCACAGATTGCCAATGTGGCCGCGCAAATACCCACACAGGGCGCTTATATCGTCGCGGACGTGCGGGCCCGCAATCTGGGTCTGACCAAGCTTAACGGCTTCGACATTTCGGCGGACTTCAAGCACAATATGTCTTTCGGACAGATCTATGCGCAGTTTGACAGCACCCTGCTGAACTCGTCGCTCACGGCCCCTGATGGCGTGACCTTCCAGCCCGATCTGGCCGGTGTTGATGGGGCTGCATTTACCTCATCAACCGTGCTGGGCGCAAAGGTTGGCAGTAACTTCATGGGCCAGTTAACCTGGTATTATCATGGCAAGTTCAACCTTTCTGCCGCCAACGTGACGCCTACGGGCCAGACAAGCGTGGGCGCCTACAGCACCTTTGACCTCTACATGCAGTATGATTTCAAAAAATCGAGTGTGCCGATCATCCTGTCGCTCGGTATCACCAACATGTTTGATGCCAACCCCCCGGTATACACGGGCACCAACACAAACTTTGGCAAGGGTTACGCCAACGGTGCTACGCTGGGCCGCGTGTTCCAGGTTGGAGCGAGCATCAAATTCTGATGTGCTAACACAAAGAGTAGTCGTCCGGTCATACTCCCAGGCCGGACGGCTGCTGGTAATGATCAGGAATTAGGCCGATGAACATGGAGACAGTGAAGCGGAGCGTATCGGCTTTGGCCATAGCATTTGGTATGGTCTGCATCGGCGCCGCGCCGGCCCCTGCGCAAAACACGACAGCACCGGACAGCGCTACCATGAAAGCCCGGGCACTGGTCGCAAAGCTTACGCTCGACGAGAAACTAACTCTGCTCACGAATACATCGGCGGCAGTACCGCGCCTCAACATTCCCGCCTATAACTGGTGGACGGAAGCACTGCATGGCCATGCCGGAGATTCGGAATCGACCGATTTCCCTGAACCCATCGGCCTTGCCGCCAGTTTCGATGCGCCAATGCTCCATGCGGATGCGGCCGCGATTGCGCAGGAGGTTCGCGCCAACTTTGCGCTCAAGCGAAAGAAAGATGAAAATGGCCGTGTCGGAAATGGCCTTGATGTCTGGGCGCCCAATATCAACATTTTCCGCGATCCGCGCTGGGGGCGCGGGCAGGAAACCTATGGCGAAGACCCGTATCTTACGTCGAAGATGGGCGTCGCCTTTGTCACGGGGATGCAGGGGCCAGACCCCGCGCATCCGGTCGTCATCGCTACGCCAAAACATTTCGCCGTGCATAGTGGGCCGGAACCGACGCGTCATGAGGCGAACGTCATAGTTTCGCTGCATGATATGGAAGACACTTATCTGCCCGCATTCCGCGCGGCGGTTGTGGAAGGCCATGCCGGATCAATCATGTGCGCCTATAACAGCATCAACGGCCAGCCAGCGTGCGCCAATGACTTCCTGCTTAAGACCAAATTGCGCGGCGACTGGGGCTTCAAGGGCTATGTCGTATCCGATTGCGATGCGCTGAGCGACATCTCTGCGCATCATCACTATCGAGCGACACGCGAGGCGGGCGTGGGCGCGGCCTTCGAGGCTGGTGTCGATAATGAATGCGCCATTCTCTACCCCAAGGACAGTTACAAGAAGGCGGTGGACAAGGGTGACTTGAGCCAAGCGGACATCGACCGCGCCCTGGTGCGACTGTTTGCGGCACGTTACCGGCTGGGAGAACTCCCCGCCAGGTCAGTCACGCGAGTTTCGCAGGGAATAGAATTGGGTGGCGGAAGCGACCCTGTATTTACGCCAGAACATACGGCACTGGCGCTCAAGACTGCCGAAGAAAGTCTCGTCCTACTCAAGAATAATGGCATTCTGCCGCTCATCAAGCCTGACGCGAAGATTGCCGTCATCGGCCCGCTCGCCGACGAGAGGCGCGTGCTGCGGGGCAATTATTCGAACGATCATGCACCGCACCCGGTCTCGGTGCTGGCGGGCCTTCGCGCCGCGCTCCCCCATGCGCAGATCACTCTTGTACCATCCGGTCCGTTCGCTGGCGATGCTGATGTCATGCCGGAATCCGATCTGCGGACGGCTGACGGCAAGCCGGGGCTGACGCTGTCGGTTTATGACGAAACGCCGCCAAAGGGCGAGCCGCCTAACACCGCGATGGACCTGCCCTCGCTTGATGATGTATCCCCCACCGCCAAATTGTTCAAAACGACGACCACGCCCAATGTAGACATTGACGTGTTCGATCCGGTGCGCGGGCTTCCGGCCAAGTTCAAGGCGGTCTGGACGGGGTCGTTCATTCCGCCGGCGACCGGGAACTATCTGCTAGGATTGCGGGGCGTCGCGGGTAAGCTGGAACTGGACGGCAAGCCGGTTGTGTCGATCGTCGGTTATCCCGGCCCCGCCAAATATGGTTCGGTTGCGCTGGAGGGCGGCCATGCCTATCCGCTCAAACTGATCGCACCCTCGTTCAGCTTCCCGGGTTCGCCCTCAGGTGTGCTCGCGTTGCAACTGGTCTGGACGCGCGTTTCTGAAACGCCGGAAGCCGATGCGGCTGCCGCCGCCAAAGCAGCCGATCTCACAATTGCCGTCGTTGGCCTGACCTCCGATCTCGAAGGCGAGGAAATGAAAGTCGATCAGCCCGGTTTCAAGGGCGGAGACCGCACCAGCCTGGATCTGCCGGCCGATGAGCAACGCCTGCTCGAAGCTGCCAAGCAATCAGGCAAGCCGTTGGTTGTTGTTGCGATGAATGGCAGTGCACTCAATATGAGCTGGGCAAAGGAGAATGCCGATGCTGTGCTTGAGGCCTGGTATCCGGGCGAGCGTGGCGGAACCGCAGTGGCGCGCGCGATCATAGGCGCGGTCAATCCGGCGGGGCGTCTCCCCGTCACCTTCTACAAGAGTGTCGATGACCTGCCCGCGTTCGAAGATTATAACATGGCCAACCGCACCTATCGCTATTTCAAGGGCAAACCAGTCTATCCGTTCGGTTATGGACTGAGCTATACGCGCTTTGGATACGCGCCGCTCAGTGTGAACCGCGCGGGCGCAGGTTATCAGGTGAACACGACCGTCACCAATCTCGGCAAGCGCGCCGGCGATGAAGTGGCACAGCTTTACCTGACTTTCCCGGATGTTCCCGGTGCCCCGCGCATTGCGTTGCGCGGGTTCCAGCGGCTGCATCTGGCGGCGGGCGCGCACCAGCGCGTGCGCTTCACGCTCAACGCGCGGGACCTGAGTTCTGTGCGTCCCGATGGCAAACATGCCGTGGCGCGTGGGCGCTACACCATATCGATCGGCGGCGGTCAGCCCGGAACCGGGGTGCCCTCGCAATCAGCGGCTCTCACGATCACGCGCAAAAAACTGGTTTCTGACCGGTAAGATCAGACCGTTCCTGATTCAAAGTGCGCAATGACCTGCGCGAGATCAACTGTCGTGCGGATACCGGGTGCCGCCGCGCACACATGCGGCACAGCATTGACGCCGCGGTGTGCGGTCAAACCCGGCGTCATCGCCGGATATTCCTCAGGAGAAACCGGGAAGCGGATATTGACCTCAAGCGGTGTGTCTCCCTCGACCACCACCCGCCAGCCTGAGTCGCGCAACGCCCAGTCGGCGTCGATGTCGGTGGTGCAAAACCAGTTGGCACGGAAGCGCAGCACGGGCTTGCCCTTGTGCCGCCCCTCGGTCGTGATGCGCTGCGCGCCGACCGTGCCTTTGGGGATGGTGCCCGCAGCAATCTGCATATCCGCGCGCGCCGCCGCCAGCTCGCCAAAGGCGTGGATATCGTCGAACGGCAGGCCAATCGCATCAGCAATCTGGCCCAGTGACAGTGCAAAGTCATGCTTGACATACTCGACCTTGTTCTGGTCGAAGTCCGCCACAGACGCGCCAAACCCCATGATGTTGAAGATCATATCGGGCGAGTTGCGGCTCGACACATCGCCATATTCATCTATGGTCAAGCAATTGAGCCGCCGTTGCAGCGAGAGGAGTTGCAGCGCCACAGCCTCGGTGATGAAACCGGGGCT